>CAYUIN010000518.1:0-2588 GCA_964444695.1 uncultured Desulfocurvus sp. | reverse complement strand
CCACGCCCGGCCCGCCCCCCGGTGCGCCCGCCCCCGGGGCTTGCCAGGGGCGGGTGGGCAGGGCACAAGGGGGCATGCAGACTGAGCTTTGGGGGAGTTTCGTGTCGGGGTGTGTCTTGGGGGCCACGGCGGGGTTTTCGCCGGGGCCGCTTTTGACGTTGGTGGTCACGGAGACGTTGCGTGCGGGCCCGGGGGCCGGGGCGCGGGTGGCGTTGTCGCCGCTGATCACGGATCTGCCCATCATTGCGCTGTGTGTGTTCGCCCTGGCCTCGGTGGCCGGGGGCGGCGGGGTGTTGGGCGCGGTGTCTTTGGGCGGCGCGGTCTTCGTGCTGTATCTGGCCTGGGAGACCTGGCGCGTGCAGCCCGTGGTCCTGGACGCGCCGCCGGAGCGCAGTCGGTCGCTGTTGCGCGGGGTGGTGACGAACCTCTTGTCGCCGCATCCGTATCTGTTCTGGGCCGCTGTGGGTGCGCCTATATTGATTCGCGGCTGGCGCCGGGATCCGCTGGAGCCGGTGGCCTTTCTGCTGGGGTTCTACGTGTCCCTCGTGGGCGCGAAGCTCACAGTGGCGGCCCTTGTGGGCCGGTCGCGGGGGTTCCTCGCGGGGCGGGCCTACAGGGTGGTCCTTCGAATTTTGGCCCTGGCACTGGCCGTTTTTGCCGTTTTGCTGGTCCGCACGGGCCTCGGGCTGCTGGCCGGGGCGCCCGCCTGAGGCCCGGGGCCGCCCGGTCCCGGCGCCGCGCGGGCCCCGGCAGCCCTTGCGGCGTCTCGGTTCCCGCCCCGGTTGCACCCAAACTCGCTCCGGCGTTGCGTAATTATGTAAATGGCTTTATGAAATCCACATGTCGAAACCGAGCATCCTGATCGTCGACGACAGCATCGTTATCCGCAAGGCGCTGTCCAAGAAGCTCGACACACTCGGAGCGGACGTGACCCAGGCCGTGGACGGCGCCGACGGGCTCAAGAAAGCCCTCGCCGGAAAGTTCGACCTGGTCATCTCCGACGTCGACATGCCGAACATGACCGGGTTCGAGCTCTGCGAGACCCTCAAGAAGGAAAAGAAGACCCAGCGCACCCCCGTGCTCATCCTCTCCTCCCGCGACCGGGACGAGGACATCGAGCGCGGCTTCCGCGTCGGCGCGGACGGCTACCTCACCAAATCCGGCGGCCAGGACGAACTGCTCCAGAACGTCCGCGACTTCCTCGACCGACTGGACATCATCCGCGACCGACTCGTCTGCGTGGTGGACGACTCGCCCTACATCCGTAAGACCGTGGGCGAAGCCCTGGAAAAGGAAGGCTTCCACGTCGTGCTCGCCGAAAACGGCCAGCAGGCCATGGAATTGCTCGCCTCCGGCGAACTGCCCGACCTCGTGGTCAGCGACCTGGACATGCCCGTCATGGACGGCGTCAAGCTCGCCAAGGCCCTGCGCGCCGACGAGCGCACCAAGGACATCCCACTGCTCATCATGAGCTCCACGGACGATCGCGCCGTCATCCGCCGCATGTTCCAGCTCGGGGCCGCCGCCTTCATGGCCAAGCCCTTCAACATGGAACAACTCGTCCATACGGCCGAAAAACTCCTCTCCGACCACTTCCGCAACCTGCTCATCGAAAAGGAGCGCCTGCGCCAGGAACATTCCCTGATGCTCAGCTCCATCACCAGCCTCATCCAGGCCCTCGAAGCCCGCGACGTCTACACCCGCGGCCACTCCGAGGCCGTCGCCGAGATCGCCGTGGGCATGGGCCGCGTCATGGGCTTCGAACCCGAAGACATCGAAATGCTCGAAATCGCCGCCCGGCTCCACGACCTCGGCAAGATCGGCATCCCCGACGCCATCCTCCTCAAGCCCGGCAAACTCACCGTCGGGGAATACGACATCATCAAGACGCACCCGACCATCGGCTCCGAAATCCTGCGGCCCATCCCCTCCATGGCACAACTCATCCCCGCCGTCCTCTCACACCACGAACGCATCGACGGCACCGGATACCCCCAAGGTCTCAAAGGAAAAAATATCCCCCTCTGGGCTCGCATCATCGCCGTCGGCGACATCTACCACGCCCTGACCTCCAACCGGCCCTACCGCGACCCCATGCCCGAAGACCGCGTCCTGCAAATCATCGACGACGCCAAAGTCGGACACCTCTGCTCCGATTGCGTCGCGGCCTTCCATAAATTCATCGAAAGCTGACCGGCACCTCGCGCAACGCATAAGACGCGAAGCAAACCGTACCGCCCGACCGGAATGACCGGCTGGCGGTTTTTTTGTGCGGTATGCGGGGTGGACGGTGGGTTGGGCTGGATTGGGCTGGGGTGGGGGGAGGGTGGTTGGGGGGATGTGGCCGGAGGTGGCGCCGGGGTGGGAGAGGCAGGGCGGGTGGCTGGCGTGAGGATGTTTGCCTCCGGGCCTTCAGCCGTTAGGCGAGTCCCCGAGCCTTACGGATGAAGAGAGCAGAGATGGCTCAAGGGCTTTGGCCCTTGAGAATCCCGTGATGGGTTGGTGGCGCAGGAGGAGGCGGTCGAGGCGAGGAGGGGGGAGGCTGCGCCCGGGATGTCCGGGGATTCGCGGGGTTGGGGGCGGCCTCG
>CAYUIN010000517.1:0-2595 GCA_964444695.1 uncultured Desulfocurvus sp. | reverse complement strand
GGGGCCTTTGGCTCCCTTGGCCCCATGGGGCCTGGACTTGGCGGAAACTTGAACTTATATTGGACCCTATCACATCCCAAGGAGTCGCAAGACCCATGCCCAGCATACCCATCGTCATCGAGACCACGGGCCGCAGCGAGCGCGCCTACGACATCTACTCGCGCCTGCTGCGCGAGCGCATCATCCTGCTGGGCACGCCCATCGACGACCACGTGGCCAGTCTCATCGTGGCCCAGCTCCTTTTCCTGGAGTCCGAGAACCCGGAAAAGGAGATCAGCATGTACATCAACTCGCCCGGCGGTTCCGTGACCTCGGGCCTGGCCATCTACGACACCATGCAATACATCTCCGCGCCCGTGGCCACCCTGTGCATGGGCCAGGCCGCGAGCATGGCCGCCTTGCTCCTGGCGGCCGGTGAATCCGGCATGAGATATGCATTGCCGAACTCGAGAATCCTCATCCACCAGCCCATGGGCGGAGCCCAGGGCCAGGCCACGGACATCGACATCCAGGCGAGGGAGATTCTGCGTCTCAAGGAGGACCTGAACAGGATTCTCTCGGAGCACACCGGGCAGAAGATTGCCAAGGTGGCCAAGGACACCGACCGCGACTATTTCATGTCCGCCGCCGAAGCCAGGGAATACGGCATCATCGACCGCATTCTCGTGCATCGGGGCGACCTTGAGGAAAAGGCCGACGAAGAGGAGTAAACGCCCATGACCAAGAAGAAGATGAGCCTGCCCCCCGAACTGAACTGCTCCTTCTGCGGCAAGTCGCAGGAGGAGGTGCAGCGTCTCATCGCCGGTCCCGACGTCTACATCTGCGACGAATGCGTCTCCCTGTGCAACGAGATCATCGCTCAGGAGAGCATTTCCGAGGAGCTGGAGGAGGGCAAGCTGCTCACTCCGGCCGAGATACACGACCTGCTCAACCAGTATGTCATCGGCCAGGAGCATGCCAAGAAGACCCTGTCCGTGGCCGTGCACAACCACTACAAGCGGGTCTTCTTCGCCGACGCCTCCAAGAGCGAGGTGGAGCTGGACAAGTCCAACATCCTGCTCATCGGCCCCACGGGCTCGGGCAAGACGCTCCTGGCCCAGACCCTGGCCAAGATCCTGCGCGTGCCCTTCGCCATTGCCGACGCCACGACCCTGACCGAGGCGGGCTACGTGGGCGAGGACGTGGAGAACATCCTGGTGCAGCTGCTCCAGAACGCCGACTACGACATCGAGTCGGCCTCCCGGGGCATCATCTACGTGGACGAGATCGACAAGATCGCCCGCAAGGGCGACAGCCCGTCCATCACCCGCGACGTGTCCGGCGAGGGCGTGCAGCAGGCCCTGCTCAAGATCATCGAGGGCACCGAGGCCAACATCCCGCCCAAGGGCGGGCGCAAGCACCCGCAGCAGGAATTCATCCGGATGAACACCTCCAACATCCTGTTCATCCTGGGTGGGGCCTTCATCGGCCTGGAGAAGATCATCCAGTCCCGGCGCGAGGGCGGCGGGCTCGGCTTCGGCGCCGAGGTCAAGAAGAAGGACACCGGCAGCGCCGACGTCCTGATCCGCGACGTGGCCCCGGACGACCTGATCAAGTTCGGCCTGATCCCGGAATTCGTGGGCCGCATCCCCGTGATCGCCACCCTGGACGAGCTGACCGAAGAGGACCTGGTCCGCATCCTGACCGAGCCCCGCAACGCCCTGTCCAAGCAGTACGTGAAGCTCTTCGAGCTGGACGACGTGCGCCTGCGCTTCACGGCCAACGCCCTGGCCGCCGTGGCCAAGAAGGCCCAGGCCCGCAAGACCGGCGCGCGCGGCCTGCGCAGCGTGCTCGAAGGCGTGATGCTGGACATCATGTACCGCCTGCCGTCCCTCGAAGGCGTCAAGGAGTGCGTGATCAACAAGGCCGTGGTGGACAACGGGCAGGAGCCGCTGCTGATCTTCCAGTCCGAGGTCAAGTCCGCCTGAGCGGGCCGGGCTCCGGCGCGCGCGGTAAGGACGACGGCCCGGCGCGGCAATCCCGCCCCGGGCCGTTGACATTCCGCGATTGGGAGTTAGCTTCTGGAAGTTTCGCCATCCGGGTTCCCGGAAGGCCGCATGCAACATTCCCGGAGGAATAGATGTCGCAATTCGTCATGGTGGACAACGATCCCCGCCCCGAGGACCTGCGCCTGCCGCTCATGTCCCTGCGCGAGGTCGTGATGTTCCCCCGGTCCATCGTCCCGCTGTTCGTGGGACGCGAGGCTTCCGTCAAAGCCATCGAGACCGCTCTCGCCCAGCACAACAAGAAGATATTCCTCGTCGCCCAGCGCAGCCCCGAACAGGAACGCCCCGACCCCGAGGACCTGTACGAAATAGGCACCGTCAGCAAGATCCTGCAACTCCTGCGCCTGCCCGACGGCACCATCAAGGTGCTGTTCGAGGGCCTGTACCGCGCTTCCTGGTCTCCGGCCGAAGGCGGCGTGGTGGAGCAGGAGGGCGGTGAGAAGATCGAATTTCCCATGGCCTCCGTGCGCCGCCTGCCCGACGCCGACGCCGACACCGCCGACGCCGAGGCCCTGGTGCGCGCCACCCACGAGGCCCTGGAGGAGTACGG
>CAYUIN010000516.1:0-2597 GCA_964444695.1 uncultured Desulfocurvus sp. | reverse complement strand
AGTCCAAGCAGCCGCTGTAGCGCGGCGCGGGACGCACGAAGACTCCCCGGGGGCGCGGCCGCGAGGCCGCGCCCCTTTTTCGCGCCCGGCGCGCAGTTGCCCCCGGGCGCCGGGCGCGGCGGGCGGCGTTGCCACGCTCCCCCGGCCCTGCTACAAGGGGCTGCTTACAAATGACCGCCGTAGCGAGCGAGAGCAGGCTTTTCAAAGGGCAAGGCGGAGAGGGAAAATGGATCGCAGGCGTAGCAGCGCTACGTCATGATTCATTTTTTCTCGACAACGCAGCCATTTGGAATGCCTGCCGAGCGCAGTAGGCGGCAATTTGTAAAAAGGCCCTAGATCCGTGCGCCCCGCCGTGGGGCCCCCCGAACCCAACCCTGCGAGGTGTGGATGAGAAAGACCCTTGTGCCCCATCGCTCCGACTCCAAAAGCCCCGAACACGAACGCTAGACGGAGCCGACGGCGCCCCGAAACGGGGCCGGGCTCCGATGCAAAGGAGCCGAGACGATGGACGAATCACGACTGATCGAACTGCTGGTGAAGCTGCACACGGGCCTGCCGCGCCTGGGGCCGGGCGACACCGCCTCCACCCTGCGCGCCCTGTCCCTGTGCACGGGCCTGCCCCCGCGCCCGGACGTCCTGGACGTGGGCTGCGGGACCGGGGCCCAGACCCTGGTCCTGGCCCGGGCCACGGACGGCATGGTCACGGCGACGGACCTGTTCCCCGTCTTCCTGGACCAGTTGCGCGACAGGGTCGCCCGCGAGGGCCTGGCGGACCGCGTGCGCATCCTGCGCGCGGACATGGCCGCCCTGCCCCTGCCCGAGGCGGCCTTCGACCTCGCCTGGTGCGAGGGCGCGGTATACGTCATGGGCTTCGACGCCGGGCTGGCAGGCTGGCGGCCCCTGGTGCGCTCCGGCGGCTGGCTGGCCCTGACCGAGGTCAGCTGGCTGACGCCGGACCCGCCCCAGGAGTGCCGCGACTTCTGGGCGGCCCACTACCCGGGCATCCGCTCCGTCGAGGACAACCTCGCGGCGGCGCGCTCCCTGGGCTGGGACCCGGCGGCCTGGTTCACCCTGCCGCCCACGGCCTGGACCGAGGACTACTACGGCCCCCTGGCCGCGCACCTGCCGGACTTCGAGGCCGCCCACGCGGACGACCCCAGCGCCCTGGAGCTGGCGGACAGGACCCGCTACGAGATGGACCTGCTGCGGCGCAGCCTGGAGCACTACAACTACGTGTTCTACGTGCTGCGCAGAACAGACTAGACGCGGCCTGGCGCCGCTTCCCCGAGGCCCGCTCCGGCGGGCCTCCTTTTTTTTCGCCGGGGTGTTGACCCGTCTACGGCCTCACAGTTCATGCTGGCCTCCAACACAACCCCAAGGAGGACCGATCATGAAGGACACGACCATCACCACCGCCGACCCCGTCCTGGCGCCGCGCTTCGAGGGCTCGGGAGCCATGCGCCTGCCCGCCCCGCCCGAGGCGGTGTTCCCGCTGCTGTGCCCGGTGCGCGAGTACGACTGGATTCCCCACTGGCGCTGCGAGCTGCTGCACACGGCGTCCGGCGCGGCCGAGCGCGGCTGCGCCTTCCGCACCACGTTCGCCGACTGCGGGCCGGAGACCTGGCTGTGCACCCGCCACGAGCCGCCCCGGGCCGTGGAGTACGTGCGCTTCGCGGAGCTGGGCCTGATCTCGCACCTGGCCATCGCCCTGGCCCCGGACGGCGCGGGCGGGACCACCGTGCTCTGGACCCTGGCCCGCACCGCCACGGCCCCCGGCGGGCGCGAGTACCTTGCGGGCTACGGCCAGGAGCGCTACCAGATGGAGATGCGGATGCTGGAAGACATGCTGCGCCACTACCTGCGGACCGGCACCGCCCTGCCCGCCCGGGGCGCCTGACCGCGCGCCCGGCACGAAGGAGGAGCCATGCTGACCATCTCGCGCCTGGCCGCGCGCTTCGGCCTGTCCCGCGCCACGCTGCTGCACTACGCCAAGATCGGCCTGCTGGACGCCTCGGAGCGTTCCAGGAGCGGCTACCGGCTGTACACCGAGGCCGACGCCGAGCGCCTGGCGCGCATCCGCACCTTCCGCCAGGCCGGGCTGCCCCTGGCGCGCATCGCCGCGCTGCTGGACAGCGAGGACGGCGCCCCGGCCCACGCCCTCACCGCCCGCCTGGAGGAGATCAACGCCGACATCGCCCGGCTGCGCGGGCAGCAGCGCTTCATCCTGGGCATCCTGGACACCCCCGAGGCCCGGACCAAGGTGCTGATGAACAAGCAGACCTGGACGCGAATGCTGACGGCGGCGGGGTTCTCCCAGGACGACATGGTCCGCTGGCACGCCGAGTTCGAGCGCTCGGACCCGCAGGCCCACGCCCAGTTCCTGGAATTCCTGTGCATCCCCGAGGCCGAGGCCCGGGCCATCCGGGACTGGTCGCGACGGCGCCTGGCCCGGGACCGGACGAACCCATGAAAAAAGGCCCGCGCGAGCGGGCCTTTCCTTTTATCGATGCGGGGGCGGGGCTCAGGCCGCCGGGGCCTGGTCCTGCTCCCCGGCCCGCGCGGCGGCCGCCGCCAGGGCGCGGCGCTCGGCGCGCGAG
>CAYUIN010000515.1:0-2612 GCA_964444695.1 uncultured Desulfocurvus sp. | reverse complement strand
TGTTACGGCTATATAACGCGGAGGCGAACGGGGTGGGTTTTCTAGAGATTCTGTGGATAACTTCAAGAATCTCTTCGCCTACCGCCACGCCGCGCCAGGGCCGCGCCACGGCCCGGGAACCAACGCACGCGAGGCCGCAATGCTCCGATTCAGCGACGTCCGGATGAAACCCAAGCTGGTCTTCCTGTTCATGATGACCGGCGCCCTGCCCCTGCTCTTCGTGGGCTGGCTCGGCACCCGCCTGGCCACCAACGCCATGACCGCGAAGTCCTTCGACCAGCTGGTCACCATCCAGGAGATCAAGACCACGCAGGTCCTGGACTTCTTCGCCGAGCGTCAGGACGCCCTGCGGATGCTGGCGGACAGCACCCCGACCCGCCTCGCGCTGACGGAACTGTCGGCCCACGCCAGCGGCGCCACCGGCCTGGCCGAGCACGCCATGGAGGCCCGGGTCTTCAAGGCCGTGCGCCAGCAGTACCTGCCCTATTTCACCGACTACGTGCGCACCTACGGCTACCACGACGTGTACCTGATCTCGCCCTCGGGCCAGGTGCTCTTCGCCGTGGGCACGGACGGCGCCCTGGGCGCCATGCTCGACGTGGGCCAACTGGCGGACTCCAACCTGTCCGCCCTGCTGAAGACCGTGCGCCTGACCCACAAGGCCGCCTTCGCCGACTTCGAGCCCTTCGGCCCCAGCTACGGGCTGGAATCGGCCTTCCTGGGCCAGCCCGTGTTCGGCGAGACCGGCGAGCTGCTGGGCATGATCGCCGTGCAGTTCTCGCCGGACACCTTCGAATCCATCATGCGCACCCGCCAGGGCATGGGCGAGAGCGGCGAGTCCTACCTCATCGCCCGCGCGACGGGCACCGGGGTCATGGAATTCCGTTCCAGCATGGAGACCATGGGCGACGGCCAATACGTCATCGGCCGCTCCCTGACCCCGCCCAAATACTGGAACGACGCCTTCGCCGCCGGCAGCGAGGGCGGCCGGGGGACCTATGTGGACAGCGCGGGCAAGAAGGTCCTGGTGGCCTACACGCCCATCCGCCACATGGGCCTGGACTGGGCGCTGATCTCCAAGGTGGACCTGGCCGAGGTCACGGCCCCGGCCCGCGACCTGCTGGCCCGGGTGGCCCTGGGCGGCATGCTCGTGCTGCTGATGGTGGCCGTGGGCTCCTACACCTTCACCCGCCGCCTGGTGCGGCCCATCCTGGCCGACGTCGAATTCGCCCAGGCCATCGCCGACGGCGACCTGGGCGCGCACCTGGAGCTGGACCAGAACGACGAGCTGGGCCGCCTGGCCGGGGCCCTGAACCGCATGGCCGTCAGCCTGCGGGACATCGACTGGATGGCCAAGGGCAAGGAGGGCCTGGACGACACCCTGCGCGGGGTGCACGACGTCCAGGAGCTGGCCCGGGGCTTCATCTCCTTCTTCGCCGCCCATTTCGGCGCGCAGCTCGGCGCCGTGTACCTGCGCCAGGAGGACAGCGACGTCCTGGCCCTCACCGCCGGCTACGCCTTCACGGACCGCCAGGGCAACCACACCCGCTACAAGATCGGCGAAGGCCTCGTGGGCCAGGTGGCCCTGGAGCGGCAGACGGTCTGCTTCTCCGGCCTGCGCGAGGGCGACGTGCCCCCCCTGGACACCGGCATCGAGGAACGCGTGCCGCCCCACACCCTGGTCGCCCCCGTGATCCACGAGGACGAGGTGCTGGGCGTGGTGCTGCTCGGCTCGCACACCCGCTTCACGGCCATGCAGCGCAGGCTGGTGGCCGAAAGCCTGGACAACCTGGCCATCCACATCCAGACGGCCCAGTCCCACCAGGTCATCCAGGAGCTCCTGGACCAGGCCCGGGAGCAGGCCGAAGTCCTCAAGACCCAGCAGGAGGGCCTGAAGCAGGCCAACGCCGACCTGGAAGCCCAGGCCGACGCCCTCAAGGCCTCCGAGTCCGAGCTCCAGGCCCAGCAGGAAGAGCTGCGCGTGACCAACGAGGAGCTGGAGGAGCAGACCAAGGCCCTCAAGGCCTCCGAGGAGAAGCTCCAGGCCCAGCAGGAAGAACTGCGCGTGACCAACGAGGAGCTGGAGGAGCGCACCAAGGCCCTGGAAAAGCAGCGCGCCGCCCTGCGCCAGAAGAACATCGACCTGCTGCGCGCCCAGGACCTCATCGAGCAGAAGGCCAAGGACCTGGAGATCGCCAGCCGCTACAAGTCCGAGTTCCTGGCCAACATGTCCCACGAACTGCGGACCCCGCTGAACAGCATCCTGATCCTCTCCCAGCTGCTGGCGGACAACGGCGCGGGCAACCTCTCCGACAAGCAGGTGGAGTCCGCCCGGGCCATCAACTCCTCGGGCGCGGACCTGCTGTCCCTGATCAACGAGATCCTGGACCTGTCCAAGGTCGAATCCGGCAAGGTCGAGGTCCAGGCCGAGGAGCTGCCCCTGCGCCGCGTGATGGAGGACCTGAAGCGCGTCTTCGCGGAAATCGCCACGGACAAGGGCGTGCCCTTCAAGGTGGAGCTCGACGAGCGCGTGCCCGCCTCCCTGACCACGGACCCGCAGCGCCTGCAGCAGATCCTGCGCAACCTGATCTCCAACGCCTTCAAGTTCACGG
>CAYUIN010000514.1:0-2614 GCA_964444695.1 uncultured Desulfocurvus sp. | reverse complement strand
GCAGGCCGCCCATCTCGGGATTCTTAAGGGCGAAAGCCCTTAAGCCGCCGGAGGCTCACGTTCAAACCTGAGCGGCCGCCTCCCCATCCGCCGGTCCGCCCCCCCGGCCGCGACCTCCCCCAACCAGCCTCCCTGCTGGCGCCTCGCGGCCTGTTGACTGGTCACCTGGTGGTGACATATGGTCGGGGTGGAGGTGCGCCGTGGGTACTGTGACGCGTGGTGATCGTGAGGGGAGCATGGGGCGGCTGGTGGCGGCCGTCGGGGTCGTGTTGGCCCGCGACGGGGCGCGCGGGGTCGGGGTCAATGCCGTGGCCCGCGAGGCGGGCTTGGACAAGGTGTTGATCTATCGGTATTTCGGCGGGTTGCACGAGCTGGTCAGCGCCTATGCCTTGTCCGGCGCGTTCTGGCCGGAGGTGGACGAGCTGGTTGCGGCCGGTGGCGGCGACGGCGGCGAGGCCACGGCGGCGCAGGTCTTGGCGCGCTGGCTGCGGGGGTTCGCCGGGGCGCTCCGGGCGCGGCCGCAGACCCTTGAGATCATGGCCTGGGAGCTTGTGGAGCGCAGCGAGATCACGGACATTCTGGACGACCGGCGGCAGCGCACGGCGCGGGAGCTGCTGGACCGCGCGGCCCGGGCGACGGTGGGCGGCGTGCGGCCCGGGGCTGTGCGTCTGGACACGGTGCTGGCGGTGCTGACGAGCGCCGTGAGCCATCTGGCGCTGGCCGCGCGGCGGCGGGGCAGCGTCGGCGGACTGGATTTGAACGGGGACGCGGGGTGGGACGCGGTGCTGGACACCGTGGAGCACATGCTGCTGCGGATCTGCAACTGAGAGGAGCGTGGGCGATGGCCGGGGAAACGAAGGCGGGGCTGCCCGCGTGGCTTGAGGGCGCGGGGCCGGACGCGCGCAGGGCGGTGGAGCTGTTCGCGGGCGGGTACACCTGCTCGGTGGCCGTGGCGCTGGCCTTCGGGCGCGGGCTCGGGCTGGACGAGGCGACGTTGTACCGCGCGGCGAGCGGATTCGCGGGCGGGATGGGCGGCCTGGGGCAGACCTGCGGCGCCCTGTCCGGCGCGGTGCTGGTGCTGGGGTTGCGCTACGCCCCGCAGGATCCCACGGACCGCGAGATCCGCCAGGACGCCTGGGCGCTGGTGCGGCGGTTCATGCGCGATTTCGAGGCCGAGGCGGGGTCCATGCGCTGCGCGGAGCTGATCCGCTGCGATTTGTCCAGCCGGGAGGCCGTGGCGAGCGCGCGCGAGGCCGGGGCCTTCGGGCGGGCCTGCCCGCCGCTGGTGGCGCTGGCCGGGCGGCTGCTGGAACGGTATCTGGCGCCGGAATTTCAGGACTGAGACGAGCCCTGAGCGCGCCGCACGGGCGGCGGGCGACGCAAAGCGGCCGCTTCCCGTCGGGGGAAGCGGCCGCATCGCGTCGGTCCGGCTGTGGGCGCCTAGCGGGCGATCATGGCGCGCAGGATGTCCGCGCAGTTCTCGGTGTTGTGCGCCATTTCGTGCAGCTTCTCCACGAAGTGGATCAGCTGGTAGATGTCCTTGAAGTCCATCTCGGCGTTGTAGATGCGGCTCACGAGGTTGTTCTTCATCTTGAACACCGTGCTGCGCTTGCGGCGGATGTTCCAGAACTTGTCCTTGGTGCCCCGGCGGTCCAGGTGCTTGGTGTAGATCAGCCCCAGGGTGGATTCCAGCGCCGGTCCGAGCATCTCGGTGATGGCGCCCACCTCCTCGATGATCGAGATGATGTCCTTCTGGAATTCCGAGGGGATGTCCACCCGGCGCATGGCCAGCCACTGCATGGCCTCCTGCGCCTCGTCCAGGACGTTGTCCTGGGCCTTGGTGTAGTTCAGGAACAGGGCCTTATCCACGGGCATGAACAGGCCGCGCGGCAGGTGGTTGCGGATGCGGCGCTTGATGAGGTCCGCCTGGTTCTCGATCTCGTCCACCTGCTGCGCGAGCTCCATGAACTCGCGGCAGGCGCCGCCCGCCACGTAGCACTCCATGGATTCGCGGATGATGCGCACGCAGCCGCTGATCTTGTTGTAGTGCTCGGTCAGCCCGTCCAGCGGGGATTTGTCGGTCAAGAGTCCGAAAAATGGAAGTCGCATGGTGCCTCCTTATCGCTTGGCCGGAACCTTCCCCCTTACAGGAAGGACCACTTCAGAATTTGAAAGATGACGATGGACGTGAGCGCCGCGATGGGCACCGTCAGCACCCAGTAGACGACGATCTTGCCCAGCACGGAGAAATCCACGGCCTTGAAGCCGCGCGCCAGGCCCACGCCCGTCACCGCGCCCACGGCGGCGTGGGTCGTGGACACGGGCAGGCCCATCTTGGACGCCACCAATACCGTGGTCGCCGCCGCAAAGTCCACGGCGAAACCGCGCGTGTTCGTGAGCGTGGTGATCTTTTCGCCCACCGTGGACATGACCTTGTGCCCCAACAGGCAGATGCCCGCGGCGATGCCCGCCCCGCCCACGGCCAGCAGCCAGATGGGCACGTCCGCCTTGGCCATGAACTGCCCGTGTTTGGCCAGGACGTAGATCGCCGCGATGGGCCCGATGGCGTTGGCCACGTCGTTGGCGCCCTGGGACAGGGCCACGTAGCACGAGG
>CAYUIN010000513.1:0-2620 GCA_964444695.1 uncultured Desulfocurvus sp. | reverse complement strand
CATCTCCGACGCGGCGGACGACGACGCGCGCATCTACTTCGGCACCGTGTTCGACCCCGAGGCGGGCGACGAGATGCGCATCACGGTCATCGCCACGGGCATCAGCTGCGCGCACATGGCCATGCCGGTGCAGGACCCCAAGCTGGCCAAGCTGCTGAGCATGCAGGGCGGCAAGGCCGGGTCCGTGCCGTCCGTGCGCCCCGCGCCGCAGGCCGTGCGCATGCAGCCCCAGGCCCCGGCCGCCGTGTCCCGCGAGGACCGCATCCAGCGGGCCATGGAGCGCGCCGGGCGCGACCCGGAGCTGAACCAGCCGGCCTTCGTGCGCAGCGCCCCGCGCGGGCAGGCGCCCAGCGAGCCGCAGCCGCAGGCCCCGCTGCGCCGTCAGCCCTCGGCCCAGGCCGTGGGCGCGCCCAGCCCCGGTGAGAAGGACTTCGTGTTCGACGAAGAGGACTTCGAGATCCCGTCCTTCATTCGGATGCAGGCGGACTAGAGAATTCGGGTAGTATCCTCCCCCGATGAGCTCGGGGCCGGATCCGGCGGGTCTCGCCGCCTGTCCGGTTCCGGCCCCGGGCTCCCCTTCCCGGGAGGCTGCCCAGAACCTTTGGAGGGACCATGCGACTGAGGCGCCGACGCAATATGTTCCGCGACTACGACCGCGCGCGCAGGCGCAGGCGCAGGCTCGCGCTGGCCGTCTTGTCCGGGGCGGCCGTCCTGGCCGTGGCCTTTTTCGTGCTCATGGTCCACAATCCGCTGTCCGTGTCCTACGAGACGGCCGCCGACGAGCCCCTGCACGAGAGCGGGACGGACCAGGCCGACGTGGCCGTGGTCCCCGCCGCCGTGGACGACGGGGTGCACCTGGTGGAACCGCCCCTGGCCGAGGCCGAAGCGGCCGCCGAGGCGGGCGTCGAGACCGTCGAGGGCGTCGTCAAGTCCGGCGACACGGCGGCGGCGCTGCTGGATTCCTATCTTTCCCCGGCCGAGATCTACACCCTGAACAAGGCCAGCAAGGAGGTCTACCCCCTGTCGCGGATGCGCGCCGGGCGGCCCTACCGGCTGGTCAGCGACCAGCAGGGCCTGCAACGCTTCGAGTACGAGATCGACTCCGAAGGTGTCCTGGTCATCAGCCGCGCCCAGGACGGCTACGAGGTCCGCCGCGAGGCCATCGAGTACGAGACCGAGACGCGCACCGTGTACGGCAAGATCACCTCCTCGCTGTTCGGAGCCGTGGCCGAGGCGGGCGAGTCCCCGGCGTTGGCCGTGCGCCTGGCGGACATCTTCGCCTGGGACATCGACTTCATCCGCGACATCCGCGTGGGCGACAGCTTCGCGGCCATCGTGGAGAAACGCTCGCGCGACGGCGAGTTCGCCGGGTACGGCCGGATCCTCGCCGCGCAGTTCGTGAACCAGGACCAGGCCTTCAACGGCTTCCTGTTCGCCGATACGGACGGCCAGGAGCAGTATTTCGACGAGCAGGGCCGCTCCCTGCGCAAGGCGTTCCTCAAGGCGCCGCTCAATTTTTCGCGCATCTCCTCGGGCTTCAACTTAAGCCGCCTGCACCCGGTGCTGGGCTACCGCAGGCCGCACCCGGCCATCGACTACGCGGCCCCCAGCGGCACGCCCATCAAGACCGTGGGCGACGGCGTCGTGTCCTCCAAAGGCTGGGACAAGGGCGGCGGCAACTACGTGAAGATCCGCCACAACAGCGTCTACGAGACGGTCTACATGCACATGCGCGGCTTCGCCAAGGGCATCAAGAAGGGCCAGCGCGTGCACCAGGGCCAGATCATCGGCTACGTCGGCTCCACCGGCATCGCCACCGGCCCGCACCTGGACTACCGGATCAAGAAGAACGGCAGCTACGTCAACCCCACGACCATCAAGTCCCCGTCCTGCAAGCCCGTGGACAAGGAGCGCATGGCCGAGTTCATGCAGCTCGTGCAGCCGCTCATGGCGCAGCTGCACGGCGCGGGGCTGATGCGCGCCGCCGCCCAGGGCGGGAGCGCCGGGGTGGACGTGGCCCTCACGGTGCAGTGAGCTTTCCCGTGGCCCCAGCTTGGGGTAGGGTGGACACATGAGCGGGCAAGGCGGCGACAGACGGCTCTGGGACGGCGTGCTCTACGGGCGCGAGCGGCCCGAGGTGCGCGAGTGGGGCGGGCGGCTGCCCGTGGCCCTGGTCTTCGCCCAGCCCGCGGCCACGGCCCTGTCCACCCTGGGCTGGCAGGTGGTCTGGCGGCTGCTCACGGCCCGGCCCGAGCTGGCCGTGGAGCGCTTTTTCTGGGACGGCGGCGACGAGCCGCCCCGGGCCTACGATTCCGGCCGCCCCCTGGCGGATTTCCCGCTGATCGCCTTTTCCCTGAACTTCGAGGAGGAGTACCGCGCCCTGATCCAGGTCCTGGACCGGGCGGGCCTGCCCGTGCGCCGCGAGGAGCGCGGGGACGACTGGCCGCTGGTCATGGCGGGCGGGCCGCTGTGCTTCCTGAACCCGGCTCCGGCGGCCCCGGCCATGGACCTGATGTGGGTCGGCGAGGCCGAGGCCGGCCTGGACGCGCTGCTGGCCGAGTTCGCGGCCCTGGCCCTGTCCGGCGCGGACAAGCCCGCGCTGCTGGACGCCGCCTCCGGG
>CAYUIN010000512.1:0-2621 GCA_964444695.1 uncultured Desulfocurvus sp. | reverse complement strand
TGAAGCTGATGGCCGAGCCCGCCAGGAGCATCTGCGGGATGAGCAACAGCGGCACGAGGATGTAGATGGCGACCACCGAGCGGAAGGCCGAGGACACGCACAGCCCGAGCATGGCCGAGCACACGCCGCAGGAGGCCAGCACGGCCCAGGTCTTGAGGGTCATGTCCGGGATGTCCAGCACGGCGGCGGCGATGGCCGCGAAGGCCAGGGTCTGCACGGCCACCAGCGCGGCGAGGTACACGGCCTTGGCCCCGGTGTAGGCCAGCCAGGAAAGATTCAGAAATCCCTCGCGTTTGAGGATCTTGCGGTCGCGGACGATCTCCTCCGCGCTCACGGACAGGCCCATGAACAGGGCCACGATGACGGCCATGAAGAAGTACATGGCGACGTTGCGGTTTTCCAGGAACACGTACTCGGGCCCGGGGGCGTAGCGGCACAGCCAGGCCAGCAGCAGCGCGATGAGCGGCGCCTCCAGCAGGTTGATGCCCACGTACTGGCGGTTGGCCAGCCGGGCCAGGACGTTGCGCGTGAAAAACACGCCGAACTGCCCGGCCAGCCCCGGGCGGTGCAGCCCGCCGGGGACCTCGTCCGGCGGCGGGGGCGCGGCGGCCATGGCCTCGCGGCGCGGGGCCTGCACGTGTTCCAGGTAGCGCGCGTGCCACCAGTCCGGCCCCCGGCTGCGCTGGGCGGTGAAGTGCCCGCGTTCGTCCACGGCCCGGGCTTCCAGGATGTCGAACATCTGCTCGGGGTTGACGTTGCCGCACACCGGGCAGGCCACGTCCGCGCCGCCGGCGGCGTGCACGGACTCGCGGAACCAGGCCAGCGCGTCCAGCGGGTTGCCCTCGAACACCGGGCGCCCGCCCTTGTCCAGCACCCACAACGAGTCGAAGAGCTTGAAGATTTCCGACGAGGGCTGATGGATGACCACGATCACCAGGCAGCCCTTGGCGGCCTGCTCCCCCAGCAGGCTGACCACGTTGAACGAATCCGCCGAGGACAGGCCGGAGGTGGGCTCGTCGGCGAACAGCACGGCGGGCTCGCGGATCAGCTCCAGGGCGATGTTCAGGCGCTTGCGCTGGCCGCCGCTGATGGTCTTGTCCAGGGGCGAGCCGACCTTCAGGTCGCGGATCTCCGCCTGGCGCAGCTCGGCCAGGACGCCGTCCACCCGCGCGCGCAGGGCCGCGTCGTCCATGTGCGCCATGGACAGCCGCGCGCCGTAGTACAGGTTCTGGAAAACCGTGAGGTCGTCGAAGAGCAGGTCGTCCTGCGGCACGAAGCCGATGACGCCGTCCAGCTCGCCCGCGTCGGCGTACAGGTCGCGACCGTTGACCAGCACCTGCCCGCTGTCCGGCGCCAGGGTGCCGGAGAGGATGGACAACAGCGTGGACTTGCCCGTGCCGCTGCCGCCCATGACGCCCACCAGGCGGCCGGAGGTCTCGCGGAAGCTGAAGTGGTGCAGGCCGCTGTCCGACCCGGGGAAGCGGAAGTCCAGGTCGCGGCCCTCGAAGACCACGCGCCGCGCGGCCTGCCCGCCGCCCAGGGCGGCCTGTATCTCGGAGAAGTACACGGCCGCGCCGTGGGCGTCGCGCAGGATGTCGCCGGGTTGCAGCAGGTGGTGCCGCCCGGGGCTGGCGATGCGCCCGCCGATGGTCAGGGCGCCGGTGGTCGGCACCAGCAGCAGCGAGCCCGTCTCCGGCAGCCGCAGCAGCGTCCATCCGGCGTGGAAATCCGGGCGGTGCAGGCGGCGGCAGGCCGCGTCCTGCGGCACGGTGCCGTCGTCCAGGACCAGGAAGTCCGCCGAGAGCCGCCCGTGGTCCCCGGCGTGCAGGATCAGGTCCGACAGGGCCTGGAAGTCGTCCCAGGAGACGTCCATGGCGCTGGCGATGATCATCCCCAGGCCGGAGACGCCCTGCCCGCCCTCCTCCGCCGCGAGGATGGACAGCACGGCCAGCAGCGCCACGAACTGTTCCTCGCGCGGCAGCTTGTCGCGCAGGGTGTCGCAGATGCCCCAGGCGGACTGCTTGCGGGCGGTGTCGTCCTGTTCCAGGCCGAGGTCGAAGAAGGCCTCGAAGAGGTCCAGGTATTGGGCGGCGGCGGCGGGCGGGACGCGGGCGGCGACGTAGTCCTGCACGGCGCGCCGGGCGCCGGGGCGGGCGGCCTCGCCGCGCGTGCTGGAGATCAGCGCGAAGAGATTGAGGACGGCGTTGAGCAGGATTTCCGACACGCGGGCGGCTCCGGGGCGGAAAAGGCCCGGCGGGAGCGCGTCCCGCCGGGCCCGGTGACGTCGATGCGGATCAGCGGACCACGGAGAGGATCGCGGCGCGTTCCTTGGCCGTGATCTCCACGATGGCCTTCACTTGCTTCTCGGTCAGCTTGCCCTGGCGGGCGGCGATCATCTTGACGATGGTCCGCAGCCAGGCCGAGCGCTCGGAGACTTCCAGGAAGTTGTCCGGGTCCACGTAGGTGGCGTAGTTGTCCAGGTCCGTGAAGGACTCGTAGAGGCTGATGGCGGGCTGGATCAGGGGCACCATGTGCTGGACCACGCCCATCAGCCCGGGGTCCATGCCCGAGGCCAGCAGCGCGCTGGAGGAGACGTACAGGCCTTCGAGCACGAAGCCGTA
>CAYUIN010000511.1:0-2622 GCA_964444695.1 uncultured Desulfocurvus sp. | reverse complement strand
TGCAGGTTGCGCATCATGGCCCGGAAGATGGCCGAGAGGTCCACGCCCTCGTGCTCGTAGAAGGCGCTGTCCTCGGCGGCCAGGAACACGCGCGAGACGTAGTCCGGCAGGTCCGCCAGGGAGACCAGGAAGCGCTTCTCCTTGTAGAAATAGCCCAGGACCCGCCCGTCGCGGGCGTAGACCGTGGTCACCAGGGGCGGGTTGTAGTCGGTGATGTTCTTGAAGTCGGGCAGGTCCAGGGAGGCCCAGTAATACAGGCCCCCGGCCAGCGCCACGGCCATGATGAGCCCCGCCCCGAAGAGCGCGCCCAGAATCAGCAACAGTTTCTTCATGATTTCTTCTTTGTCCCGTTCATGCATCGCGGCCCGGGCAGGCCCCGCTCCGGGGGCAGGCCCCAGGCCAGGCGCAGGCGGCCGTAGAGTTCCTTCACGTTCTTGGGGCTGGTGCCGAGCAGCGACATCAGCCGGGCCTGGCCTCCCCGGCCCTCGCGCTGGGCCAGGCAGCGGGCCGCCGCGAACACGCGCAGCGACCGGCCCACGGGCCACAGCGGAAACAGGCGGCAGTAGTACGGCCGGGCCTCGCGGGGCAAGACGCAGCCCTTCGGGCCCAGCAGGCGGCAGGCGCCGCTGGCGTCCACGGCCAGGCGCAGGTGGAATTTGTTGGGGTGGAACAGGGCCTCGATCCGCTCCTCCTCGCCCGGGAACAGGGTGCGCATGCCCTCGATGAACCCCGGCGTGTTGGCCTGCTGGGCGAAGGCGCCCGCGTCCCCGGCCAGCTCGGCCAGGATCTTGTCGCGCTCCACGTCCGACAGCGGGAAGCAGGACTCCTCGTGTCCCGGTTCCAGCTGGCAGCAGGTGGGCCCGTCAAGGGCGCAGCGCTCGCAGACGTGCGGATCGGCCATGCCTAGTACCCCGAACCGGCCCCGCCGGGCCAGGTTCCCTTGAATCCGTAGCACAAATAAATGGTGAACTGCCGCGCCGGGCGGCCCCCGTGCATCGACTGATAGTGGATTTGCACGGTTTTTTCAAAAAGTTCGTCGACCCCGGGCTCGATGAGGTCCTTGAATTTCTGGCGCACGTAGAGGGCGTCCCAGCCCTGCTTGTCCTGCGGGCCGGGCCAGAGGTCGTACTGGTTCAGCCTGCGGCCCACGTTCACGCAGTAGCTGCGCGGGTGCCCCGGCACGATCCAGGCCAGCTCGGCGGTCACGTCGTAGTGGTTGCCGAAGAAGAAGACCCGGTCCGGGTCGCCGAAGCGGGTCCGGCGCAGGACGTCCAGCTCGCGGCCCAGGTCGTTCCAGCCCTTGAGGTGCAGGGCCGGGTTCTCCAGCGTCAGCTGACGGGTGGTCAGCGGCGGGGTGAAGCTCACCCGGTACGGCATGGGCAGCAGATCGTGCACCAAGAGCAGCCCGAAGGCCGCCGCGCCCAGCGCGGGCCAGGCCCAGACCTTCCAGTCCCGCCCGCCCAGGCGCCGCCACAGCTCGCTCCAGACCACCGCCGCCAGGATCATCCCCGAGGCGTAGCTCACGGCGGACCAGTTGGGGTGGACCTTGGTGTGGAAGCACCACAGGGCGAAGTAGCCCCACACCGGCCAGAACCCGGCCACCAGCAGCGCCCGCTGCGGATAGTCCAGGCTGCGCACCAGCCCGGCCGCGCCGCCGCGCGCGTCGCCCAGGGAGCGCAGCGCGCCCCAGGCGCCCGCCAGGAGCATCAGGAACCACCAGGGCATGAGCAGCGTGAACTGGCTGGCGTAGTACTCGCCGAAGCGGTCGAAGCGGATGAAGGACTCGGCCCGCTCGCCGGTGAACCCGCCCAGGTGCGCCACGTGGCGCACGCCCGCGAAATCGTTGCCCAGGTTCCAGAGCACGATGGGCAGGAGCCCCAGCACGGCGCCCAGGCCCAGGGCCAGCCACAGCCTGCGCCAGAACAAGGGGGAATCCATCATCCGCCGCCGGAGCAGCCAGCCGTAGAGCGCCGCCGTGACGGCGAAGGCCAGCATCATGTACTTGCCCCAGGTGCCCAGGGCCAGGGCCCCGGCCAGCACCGCGAAGGGCCAGACCCGCCGCGCGTCCCGCCCGGCGGCGTACAGCGCGAACAGCGCCGCCCACCAGCAGACCATCAGCGGGTTGTCCGTGGTCATCAAGAAGCCGGAGGCCATGAACAGCGGCGTGGTGTTCATCACCACCAGGCAGGCCAGGCCCAGGCGCGGGCGTCGCCACAGGCGCGAGACGCCCAGGTAGACCACGAGCTGCATGGCCGCCGAGCCGAGCACCGCGCCCATGCGCACGCCCAGCCCGCTGTCGCCCAGAAGCCAGGTCCACAGCCCGATGATGTAGGCGATGAGCGGGCCCTTGGTGAAATAGGAGAGCTGGAAGGTGCGCGACCAGTCCCAGTACTGGGCCTCGTCCTGGACCAGGTCCAGCTGGCCGGAGGCCACGAAGACCAGCCGGGCCACGGTGACCGCCAAAATGAGAAGGCCGGCCCAGACGTCCGGCCGGCATCCCCAGAGGTTGTGCTCCAAGTCGTTGCGCGGCGTGCTCATGGGCTATCCGGCGAAGCGCAACAGGCCCTTGCCCAGCAGGTCGTGCAGATGGACCATGCCCGCCAGGGCCCCGGCCTCGTCCAC
>CAYUIN010000510.1:0-2622 GCA_964444695.1 uncultured Desulfocurvus sp. | reverse complement strand
CGCTACGCCCGGGCGCAGTCTTCCGGGTCGCCTTGGAGTTTTTTCAGGGTGTGTTCGATGGTCGGCAGCAGGGGGTTCAGGTTTTCGGCCACGGCCTTGGGGGAGCCCGGGAGGTTGACGACCAGGGCCTGGCCGAGGGTTCCGGCCACGGCGCGGGAGATGGCGCCGTGCGGGGTGACGGCGAGCGAGGCGTTGGTCATGGCGCGTTCGTAGCCCGGGAGCCGCTTGTCGAGCACGGCCAGGGTGGCTTCGGGGGTGGTGTCGCGCGGGGCGACGCCGGTGCCGCCGCTGGTCAGCACCAGGTCGAAGCGTTGGGTCAGGCAGAGGTCGGTCAGCAGGGCCCGCAGGTGTGCGGGGTCGTCGGGGATGATGTGCGTCTGGGTGTGGCAGACGGGCAGGGCGCTGGTCGCCGCGTCGCGGATGATCGGCGCGCATTTGTCTTCGCGCAGTCCGGCGGCGCCCTTGTCGGAGAGGATGACGATGGCCAGGGCCAGTCCGGGGCGCGAGGCCGCGAGCTGGTTTTCGCCGCCTGCGAGCTCGGTGGTGGCCAGGGCGTGCAGGCACAGGCCGGTGGCGGCCGGGTCGCCCGGCAGCAGCAGGCGGGAGGCGACCACCAGGGTCGGTTTGCAATCTTCCGTGCCCAGCAGGGTGCCTGCGGGCAGGTTGGGGACACGGCCCTGGGTGAACAGCTGCGCGCCGCGCGTGGTGGCGGGGGCGACGAGGGCGATGTCTCCGCGCTCCATGATCAGCGGCGCGGGGGCGGACAGGGAGACGACGGGGAAGCGTTCGTTCATGGCGGGCCTCTGTGGGGTGTTATGCCAGGAGCACGGCGATGATGCCGGTGATGAAGATGCCGTCGAAGGTGCCCGCGCCGCCGATGGACAGCACGGCGGCGTCCAAGGCCTTGCGGGTGCGCGGGGTCATCAGGTGCAGCACGTCCGCGCCGAGAAGGGTGCCCATGCTGCCCGCGATGTAGGCCACGGGGGCGCTTTGGTCCGGCGGGGCCAGCAGCAGCGCGGCCAGGGCCGTGGCCAGCGGCGGCAGCAGCACGGGGATGCCGATGCCCTTGCCGGGCACGGGCCGGGCCAGGGCGTAGCACAGCGCGGTCACGGCGGCCACGGCCAGCACGAGCCCCGTGCTGACCCCGATCCGCCCCACGAGGTGCAGGCTGAGCAGGCAGGGCAGCACGCAGCCGCCCAGGTTCACGGCCACCACCTGGTCCACCAGCTCCGTGGGCGCGTTCGTGCGGACCATGCCGTGGGGGCCGAAGGTGATGAACCCGCCGCCCACGTATCGCTTGACCACCTGACGGGTGCGCAGCACGGGGAAGTTCAGCCCGCTGCCCACCAGCGTGGCGAACAGCAGGAAAAAGGCCTGCACGGGAGTCAGCCCCAGCTTGGCGAAGGCCACCGTCACCAGGCCGACCTGCACGAACAGGAACAGCAGCAGCAGGCACAGGCCCAGGCCCAGCACGCCGAGGAACATCAGGGGGAAGTTGAGCAGCGGTCTCATCCGGTCTCGTCCGGCTCGGGCCGGGGGTTTTCCATTGGCATGAAATACGTTAGCGTCCTCGCTTGAGGGTACCTCAAGCCACCTGCGAAGTAAAACGAGAGGGCATATGAAAGGCATCATCCTGGCGGGCGGCTCCGGCACGCGCCTGCACCCGCTGACCCGCGCCGTGAGCAAGCAGCTGCTCCCCATCTACGACAAGCCCATGATCTACTACCCGCTGTCCGTGCTCATGCTGGCGGGCATCCGCGAGATCTGCATCATCTCCACGCCCCAGGACCTGCCGCGCTTCCACGACCTGTTCGGCGACGGCTCCCAGCTGGGCCTGACCCTGTCCTACATCGAACAGCCCAGCCCCGACGGCCTGGCCCAGGCCTTCATCCTCGCCGAGGACTTCATCGGCACGGATTCCGTCTGCCTCGTGCTGGGCGACAACATCTTCTACGGCCAGGGGCTCTCCGTCACCCTGCAGACCTGCGCCAAGCTCGACAAGGGCGGCATCATCTTCGGCTACAAGGTCCGCGACCCGGAACGCTACGGCGTCGTGGAGTTCGACGCCCTGCACAACGTCGTGAGCATCGAGGAAAAACCCGCCCGGCCCAAATCCAAATACGCCGTCACCGGCCTGTACTTCTACGACAACGACGTCATCCGCATCGCCAAGGGCCTGACGCCCTCGGCCCGGGGCGAGCTGGAAATCACCGACGTCAACAACGCCTACCTGAAACGCGGCGACCTCAAGGCCGAATTCTTCGGGCGCGGCCTGGCCTGGCTGGATACCGGAACCCACGAATCCCTGCTCCAGGCCAGCTTCTTCGTCCAGGCCGTGCAGGACCGCCAAGGCGTGATCATCGCCTGCATCGAGGAAATCGCCTGGCGCATGGGCTACATCAAACTCGACCAGCTCGAAGCCCTGGCCCGCCCCCTGGCCAAAACCCACTACGGCAAATACCTCCTCGACATCATCGACGACCACCGCTGACCCGCCCGCCAGGGCACGGCGGCGCCAGGGGCGGCGAGTGCCTCCGGCGGTTGGGCTTCGCCCAAACTCACCAGGGCTCTGTCCTGGGCCCGCTTAAGGAAATAATTTCCTTAAGAATCCTTAAATGGGGC
>CAYUIN010000509.1:0-2629 GCA_964444695.1 uncultured Desulfocurvus sp. | reverse complement strand
CCGGCGGCGAGGATCAGCGTCGTCTTGCCGGAACCGGACGGGCCGGACAGCTCCCGGCACTCTCCCCCGACCAGGTCGAAGGACAGGCCCGAAGCGTCCGGCCCGCCGTGTTCCGGCCCGCCCGGCGCGAAGTCTCGCGCCGTGAGCAGGGTCCGGTTCATGGCATTCCTAGAAGGAGTAGCTCACGCCCGCGTAGAAGCTGCGTCCGGGACGCGGCAGCGCGTAGCTTTCCTCGTAGTTCTCGTCCAACAGGTTGTCGGCGCCAACATAGGTCTTCAACGTATTCTCGAAGAAGCCCTTCTCCACCTTGAAGTCCACCACGGTGTAGCCGTTGATGGTGCCCTCGGTCAGGCCGTCCTTGGTGAAGATATAACTTTTGTCCACGTACAGCCAGGACCCGTGGGCCCGCAGATCCGTGATCCACTCGGCCGGGAACACGTAGTCGGCGGCCAGGGAGGCCTTGCGCTGCGGACGGTACTGCAGCTCGGTGAACAGCGCCCGGTCGGACTCGTTGCGCGACTCGAGGTAGGTCAACGCGCCGGACAGGGTCAGGCCATCGAACCAGTTGTTGACCACCGTGGCCTCCACGCCCTTGAAGACGTAGTCCTCGTGGTTCTCGTTCAGGCCGGTGACGTCGCTCTTCTCGATGAAGCCCTTGGTCTCGGTGCGGAACACGCTGAGGCCGACTTCCGTGTCCGCGCACTCGATACCCTGGTCGATGCCCGCCTCATAGTGGGTGGTGCGCTCGGGGTTCAGGGTGTCCACGCCCTTGGTGGGGTCGTAGAGCTGGCTGATGGACGGGAAGCGCAGCTTCTGGGCCCAGTTGGCGCGCAGCCGGGTCTGGGAGAAGAGGTCGTAGTAGGCGCCGGCCATGTAGGACTCGCCGGACTTGTCGTCGGAGTCCTGGCGGTGCTGGGAGTGGGTGCCGATACCGGCCACGAGGCCCAGGTCGTCCAGGGGATTCACTTCGTATTCCAGGCCGCCGGAGAACTCGCTGACGTGCTTGTCCAGGGTGGTGGTCACGCGGCGGGCCACGTCGTCGGGACGCGTGGTGTAGGCGTTCTGCCACTGCTGGCGCTCGCCGCTCAGCGAACCGGTGACGCGGCCCAGGCTGTCCAGGTCGTAGCCGAGCTGCATGGCGCCGCCCAGGCGGTCGGTCTTGGTCTTGGACTTGTAGGCGTTGCGGACCTGGAACTGGGAATTGTAGTTCCAGTTGTCGTAGCCGTTCTCCTCCTCGTCCAGGGAGTTGGCGAACAGCCAGCCGCGCGCGGTCAGCGGGATGTCGAACTCGTGGCTGGCGCCCAGGTGGGCGTTGAAGCCCTGGGAGTCGTCCATGCGCTCGAACTTGAAGCGGTCCACGTTGGTGATGTTGTTGCTGACGTAAAAGTCGCGCTTGGTGGCGTTGGGCTTGCCGTACTCGCCCTGGTGCATGCTCAAAAAGACGCCCATCTGCGTGGCGTCCTCGGGGCGGATGGTGACGCTCACGGCGGCGTTGCGCTGCGTGCGGTCGGAGTTGCGGCGCTGCCCGGAGTCCTGCATCTCCTTGTCCACCGCGTCGAAATCGCCCGACAGGTTGGTGTAGCTGCGGTCGTACATGCTGCCGGAAGCGTTCAGGGCCACCGTGCCCTTGTCCGCGCTGACCTGGGCCGAATACAGCCGCGAGTCGCCGTCGCCGAAGCGGGCGCCCACGGTGGCCTGGGGCTCGGCCGAGCCGCCCTTGGTGATGACGTTGATCACCGCGGCGTTGCCGCCCGCGCCGTACAGCACGGAGCTGGCGCCGTAGGTGACCTTGATCCGGGCGATCTGCTCCACAGTCACGAAGCTGGGGTCGAACTGCCCGTCATAGGTGGAGTTCAGCGGCACGCCGTTGAGCAGAAAGACCACCTGGCGGGTGCGCATGCCGCGGATGTCCACCCGGGGCGCACCGTCGTTGGCGGTGCGGATGTACACGCCGGGCAGCAGCGCAATGGCCTCGTCCAGGGTCCTGGCGCCGGATTTCTCGATATCCTGCGCGGTGACTTCCCGCACGGTGGCGGCCTTTTCGGACACGGGCTGTTTCTTGCCCGACACGACGACTTCGCCCAGGGAATATTCCTGCGCGACGGCCGCCTGCGCGAACACCAGGGCCAAGGACGCCCCGACGGCCCAAACAAAGAGATTGCGGAAACCCAGTTGCATTTGCCTCACTCCTCCTCACGGTCTGACACCAGCATCCACACGGAACATCCGCATGATTTCTACGTTCGGAATTTGTAATACATGCGCTGGATTACGCAATAATCAGCAACTTACTCACACTTTTAACCAAAACACACCAAAAATGACGTTTTATGACACATGACACGGACGCGATATCAGCATCACACTGCGGATCCTCCCGGCCTGGGCGGAAAAATACGGAACGCGGTAAGCGGCTTGCTCGGCGCGACCTGGCCACGAGCAGCCGCGGCCTGGCCCGGGCAGTGCTCACGGGTCGCAAAAAAAAGTGGCCTCCCCGACGAGGAAGGCCACAAGGCGCGCGCAACAGGCGGCGCCCCAAAAAGCGAAAGCCCCTCGCAGCGCGAGGGGCTTTCTAAAAGAAGTCCTGGCATCGGCCTACTTTCCCACTGACTCCTCAGCAGTATCATCG
>CAYUIN010000508.1:0-2633 GCA_964444695.1 uncultured Desulfocurvus sp. | reverse complement strand
GCCTACTACCTGGCCTACCACAAGACCACCAAGCAGAGCTGCCTGGGCTGCCACAAGGCCCTGAAGAAGGAAGGCGCCCCGACCTACGGCCCCCTGGCCTGCAAGGACTGCCACAAGGACGAGAACAAGTAGCGCCCGGCCCCGTCCGGCCCCGCCAGAGCAGAATCGACAGGGGAGCCCCCGGGCTCCCCTTCTTCGTCGCCCGCGCAATTCGGTTTTACAGCCCCGGGTTTTCTGCTACACGAAAGGGGCACCGAAACCGCTACCCGCGCGCCCCACGCCCCGCAGGAGACGCCATGCCCGCCAAGAAGGCCCCCGCAGTGAAATCCGCCAAGGCCGCCAAGCCCGCCAAGGCCCAGGCCAAGCCCCGCAAGAAGGCCGACGTCCCGCCGGACACGACCATCGAGCGCCTGGGCCCGGCCAAGGTGCCCTCGCCCATGCCCTACTGCAAGTTCGTGCCCGAGCAGGCCCGGGCCGTGATCTCCATGGACGAGGACCTGGACCTGCCCCCGGGCGACGAAAAACGCGTGCCCTTCGAGCTGGCCGGACCGCGCGAGAACATCTATTTCGACCCCACCAAGGCCAAATGCGCCATCGTCACCTGCGGCGGCCTGTGCCCGGGCATCAACGACGTCATCCGGGCCATCGTCATGGAGGCCCACCACAACTACGGCGTCTCCGCCACCCTGGGCATCCGCTTCGGGCTGGAAGGCTTCGTGCCCAAATACGGCCACGACCTGTGGGAGATGACCCCGCGCGACGTGTCCAACATCCACCTCTTCGGCGGCACGGTCCTGGGCTCCTCGCGCGGGCCGCAGTCCGCCGAGGACATCGTGGACGCCCTGGAGCGGATGAACGTCTCCATGGCCTTCTTCGTGGGCGGCGACGGGACCATGAAGGCCACCTCCCGCGTGCAGAAGGAGGTCGCCGCGCGCAACCTGAAGATCGCCGTCATCGGCATCCCCAAGACCATCGACAACGACATCAACTTCGTCTTCCAGTCCTTCGGCTTCGACACCGCCGTGGAGGCCGCCACGCAGTCCATCCTCTGCGCCCACACCGAGGCCACCGGCGCCTACAACGGCATCGGCATGGTCAAGCTCATGGGCCGCGAGTCCGGGTTCATCGCCGCCCAGGCCACCCTGGCGCTCAAGGAGGTCAACTTCGTGCTGGTGCCCGAGGCCCCGCTGGAGCTGGACGGGCCGCGCGGCTTCCTGCCCGCCCTGGAGCGCCGCCTGACCAGGCGCCACCACGCGGTGATCGTCGTGGCCGAGGGCGCCGGGCAGGAGCTGTGCCGCACCTCGGGCAAGACCGACGCCTCCGGCAACGTCCAGCTGGGCGACATCTGCACCATCCTGCGCGATCAGATCGCCTCCTACCTCAAGGAGCGCGACGTGCCGCACTCCCTGAAGTTCATCGACCCGAGCTACATCATCCGCTCCGTGCCCGCCAACGCCAACGACCGCGTGTACTGCGGCTTCCTCGGCCAGCACGCGGTGCACGCCGCCATGTCCGGACGCACGGGGATGGTCGTCAGCAAGATGCGCGGGCACTACATCCACCTGCCCCTGGACCTGGTGACCACCGGGCGGCGCAGGCTGAACATCCAGTCCGACTACTGGCGCGCCGTGATGGAAACCACCGGGCAACTGGGCTACCGCGAGAACGCGGGCCACAAGATCGACATCTGCTCCTGAGGACGGCGTGGCGACCCTTTCCGGCCTGCCCCGGCGCCACGCGCCCCTGGACGATCGCCCCGGGCACTACCTCTGCTTCCCCGACCTGCTGGACGCGGGCGACGGCCTGCTGCTGGCCGCCTACCGCGAGGCCGACCGCCACGTCGCCACCCGGCGCAGGCTGCTGGTGCGCCAAAGCCTGGACCACGGCCGAACCTGGGGCCCGCCCGTGGTGGTGGCCGACGGACGCGGGCACTGCCCCCGCCTGTCCCTGGCCGGGCCCGGACACCTGCTGCTGGCCGACGACGACGGCGCCCTGTACGAAAGCCGCGACCGGGGCCGGACCTGGGCCGCCACCATGGGCAGCGGCAGCCGCCACGGCGTCACGGACCGCATCCTGCCCCTGCCCGACGGCACCTGGCTGACCACCGCCCACCGCCACCTGGACCTGGACCCCGACCCCGCCACGGGCCAGCGGCCCACGGAACAGGTGGTCCTGGCCTCCACGGACCGGGGCCGGAGCTGGACCCGCCGGGGCCTGCTGGCCGGGCCCGGACGCCTCGTGCTCTGCGAGGGGGCCATGGTCCCGCTGCCGGACGGGCGGCTGCTGGCGCTGCTGCGCGAGAACAGCCAGGTGGGCGAGCCCCTGTACCGCTGCGAAAGCGCCGACGCGGGCCGCACCTGGACCGCCCCGCGCGCCACCCCGCTCATCGCCCACCGCCCCACCCCGGGCCTGACCCGCGACGGGCGGCTGCTGGTGACCTTCCGCGACGTGGGCCCGGCGGGCGGCACGGCGGCCTGGTTGGGCCCGCCAGGCGCCCTGGAAGGTTTCGCCGCCCACGGCACGCGCACCCACATGCCCCCCGCCGGGCGCCCCGCGCCCGGGCCGGACGGGCTGCTCCTGGAGTCCACCGACGGCCCGCCCCCGCTGTACCTGCTGCGCCCGCTCACGGACCC
>CAYUIN010000507.1:0-2635 GCA_964444695.1 uncultured Desulfocurvus sp. | reverse complement strand
CGCGCCAGGCCATGCGCGAGCAGCTGCTGGCCACGCGGCCCGAGGACTTCAACGCCCTGGGCGAGGCCCTGGCCCGGGCGCTGTCCAGGGACATGTCCGGCGGCAACGCCGTGGTCCTGGGCGCGCGCCCGGCCCTGGCGGCCTCTTCGCGGGGCCTGAAGATCACCGAGGTGCTGTAGCGGGCCAGTGGCGGAGTCCATGAAGGGAAGCGCACACGCAGGCAAGCAAGGCGAGAGCATGATGCATACCCCCGAAAAGGTACGCGAGATATGGGATGCAAGGGCGGAACAACATGCGCGCCGCAAGGGCCGCGCGACCCAGGATCCTGGGACATCGCTCTACGAGGACAGTTGGTGGAGACATATTGAGCCCTTGCTTCCGGCCATTGCCGGAGGCCGGATTCTGGAAGCCGGATGCGGCACGGGACGTTGGGTGGCGAAACTGGCTCCCATGGGGTTCGAGATGCTGCTTTCGGACATCTCCCCCAACATGCTTGAGAAGGCCCGGGAGTTTGTGGCTGGGAACGGCCTTGGGGACAAGGTGCGGTTCATGGTTGCGGATATCGGCGACCTGGGCGGCCTGGAAAGCGACACCTTCGACATGGCCATCGCCACCGGAGAGCCGCTGAGCATGTGCGGGAGTCCGCAACGAGGCATCGGCGAACTGTGCCGCGTGGTCCGGCCCGGGGGGTATGTGCTGTGCGATGCGGGGAATCGTTATCGCAGGGCCTACGACATGTTCCGCGACAATCCGTCGGGGCCGGTGCTGCACCTCATGGAAACCGGTGAATACATCGACGGGAGCGGCCTGGCCCTGCACTTGCTGGGGCCGGAGGAACTGGCGGACATCCTCAGGGATTTCGGCATGGAGTTGCTTACCCTGGCCGGGATAACCCCCATGTGCGCCTTTCCTCCGAGCCCGGAGCAAAAAAAGGCCCTGGAAGACCCGAGGATTTTTCAGGACCTGCAAACAGTTGACGAGAAATTCTCTCAACATCCTTCAATGGTGCACCTGAGCGCCCGGCTGATCGCCGTGGCCCGAAAACCTGGCTGATTTCAGGATCGCAAACGGATTCATCCGGTCCAACGGCTTGCGGAAAAAGCCACGCCGATTTTTTCATGATGCGGCGTGGTCGGCGGGGTCAGGCCGCCTCGCCCTTGGGCGGCAGGGCCTGGACCACGAGGTTCTTGCCCAGGGACTTGGCCTGGTACAGGGCGCTGTCCACGCGGCGGATGAGGGAATCGGCGCCCTCGCCCGGGGCCAGCTCGCCCGCGCCCAGGGAACAGGTCACTCGGGGCAGGTCGCCGAAGGCGTGTTCGGCCACGGCCCGGCGCAGCTTGTCCGCCGTGATGGCCGCGCCCTGCAGGTCGGTCTGGGGCAGGATGACGAAGAACTCCTCGCCGCCCCAGCGGGCCAAGATGTCGATGATGCGCAGCTTGCGCCGCACCAGCCCCACCAACTCCACCAGCACCATGTCCCCGGCCTGGTGCCCGAACTGGTCGTTGACCCGCTTGAAGTCGTCCAGGTCCAGCATGACCAGGGACAGGGGCGTGCCGTAGCGCACGGCGCGGGCCTGCTCGCGGGCCATCTCGTCGCCGAACTTCATGCGGTTGTAGGCCTTGGTCAGGGGGTCCTTGATGGCCAGTTCGTGGTAGTGCTGGCGTTCCTGCTCGATGGACGTGATGTCCGTGAAGGAGACCAGGAACTTGCCCGTGAGCGGGTCGTCCAGGCGCTTGGCGCGCAGCAGGAAGGTGCGCTTGCCGTCGCCGTTGGAGAGGAAGACGATGTGCTCCCGGGCCGGGTCGCCGATGGCCGTGCGCAGCCAGGCGGCGAACTCGGCGCAGTCGCTCACGGATTCCTTGCGCGCCAGCACCAGCTTCATTTCCAGGGCGTCGCAGGTGGGCACGTCCTGGCAGTGATCGCAGCCCACCATGTCCAGCAGGGGTCGGTTGACGAAGTCCACCCGCTCGCCGTCGGTGATGATGACGTAGTCCGGGGAGTGGTCCAGGATGCGCCGGGTCAGGGCGTAGTCCTTGTCCGCGGCGCGCTGCTGGATGGACCCGGCCGCGGACAGGGCCAGGGCCTCGATGAGCTCGGCCTCGCGCATGGGCTTGGTCACGAAGCGGGTCGCGCCGATGGAGATGGCCTTGAGCAGCGAGTCGCGGTCGGGGTCGGAACCGGCCAGGATGATGGGCAGTTCCGGGCGCCTCTCGCGGATGCGCCCGGCCAGTTCCAGGGGCGGGGCGGGCGCGCCGCCCTGGCCGTCGGCGGGCAGGTCGGCGTCGATGTCCAGAAGCGCCATGTCCGGATTGGGCGTGCCGCCAAGCAGGTACAGGGCCCGGGACGGGGTGTGGGCGGAGACGACCCGGGCCTCCAGGCGCCTAAGGACGTCCATGGTCTGGTCGGAAAGCGGCCCGGCGCCGGTGTGCAGGATGGTCAGGCCCTTGATGAGATCGGTGCCTGGGGTCATTGCGTGTCGATGTGCATTGCGGGGTGTGGCCGTCCCGTTTGATTTGAAAAGAATCAGGAATGTATATGCGACCCAGTGAAAAAGTCAACGTGATGATTTATTTTCGGGAATGCGCGCGCACGCAGCCGGGCGATTTTGCGCGGGACGGAGAAGATCGAATGCGCC
>CAYUIN010000506.1:969-2646 GCA_964444695.1 uncultured Desulfocurvus sp. | reverse complement strand
TTTTTTTGGGGGGGCGGGTGCTTGGAGTGGGGGCGGGTTCGTGGTAGAGGGATTGGGCGGCGGTCCTGCTTGGGGAGCGGGCTGGTCGCGAGGGTTCTGGAACCGAGAACGAGGAGTGCGCAATGTCCTTGTCCGAGCGGATGTCCGGGTATTACGGTGAGTTGGAGACTCTGGAGGCCGAGGAGCGGGCGGAGTACGCCTGGTCGCGGCTGGAACGGGTCATCGAAACGGCCTGGGAGGAGTCCGGCGAGTTCCGGGCGCGCATGGACAAGGCCGGGCTGACCCTGTCCGACATCGGCTCCCTGGACGACTGGGCGCGGATTCCCGTGCTGCGCAAGAAGCGGCTCATCGAACTGCAAGGCAGCGGCGACCGCCTGGGCGGGATGCTGGCCTGCGACCTGGGCGACCTGGCCCGGGTCTACCAGTCCCCGGGGCCCATCTACGACCCCGAAGGCCGCGAGCCGGACTACTGGGGCTGGACCGAAGGCTTCCACGCCGCGGGCTTCCGGCGCCGCGACCTGGTCCAGATGACCTTCTCCTACCACCTGACCCCCGCCGGGCTGATGCTCGAACAACCCCTGCGCGAACTGGGCTGCGCCGTGATCCCCGCCGGGCCCGGAAACACCGACAAGCAGATCGAACTTTTGACCACGCTGCCCGTCACCGGCTTCGTGGGCATGGCCAGCTACCTGCGGATCATCGCCGACAAGGCCGTGGCCCAGGGGCTCGACCTGAAGCAGGATTTCAAGCTCGACGTGGCCTTCGTGGCCGCCGAGCGCCTGCCCGAAACCCTGCGCCGGGGCCTGGAAGAGGACTTCGGGATGCTCGTGCGCCAGGGCTACGGCACCGCCGACCTGGGCTGCGTGGCCTACGAATGCCCGGCCCTGGGCGGGATGCACGTCTCCGGACGCTGCCACGTGGAGATCTGCGACCCCGAAACCCACGCCCCGCTGCCCCACGGCGAGGTGGGCGAGGTGGTGGTCACGCCCTTCACCACCGCCTATCCCCTGGTGCGCTTCGCCACCGGCGACCTGTCCTGGTTCGTGCCCGAGCCCTGCCCCTGCGGGCGCACCGCCCCGCGCCTGGGCGGCATCGCGGGCCGCGTGGACGACACCGCCAAGGTCAAGGGCCAGTTCGTGTACCCGTCCCAGGTGGCCGAAGTCGTGGCCGCCTTCCCGGCCGTCGGCTCCTGGCAGCTCGTGGTCACCAACCCCGGCGGCAGGGACCATCTGGCCCTGCGCCTGGCGCTCACCGGGCCCCTGGACCAGGGCGAGTTCGTGGCCGCCTTCCAGGGCGCCATCAAGCTGCGCCCGGCCCTGGAAATCCTGGAGCCCGGACAGTCCGTGGAAGACGGCGCCCCCAGGCTTGTGGACCGGCGCGTTTTCGAGTAGCACGGCCCCATGAGCGACGCACCCCAGGCGCCAGGAGCGCCGACACCGCGAGTGTTGACCATGGACGAGGCCCTGGCCCTGCTGGGCGTGGACTGCCTGCCCGGACTGGACGAGGCCGGACAGAAGGACTTCCTGGACGGCATGGCCCGCATGCTGGCCGACGACGGCGAGGACTGGATTCGCGAGAACCGCGAGGACCTGGTGGCCCTGTGGGGCGCCATGCTGGACCAGGCCGCCGGAGGCGACGAGGACTAGACGAGACGGCCCGGCGGTCCGGGCCGTCTCG
>CAYUIN010000506.1:0-959 GCA_964444695.1 uncultured Desulfocurvus sp. | reverse complement strand
GACGGCCCGGACCGCCGGGCGCACTGCCTTCATGCATCGTACGGGACGGTTTCCGCTGGGAGCAGTCCTTTTTTGCGCGCCGGGCGCGGGGGGCGCCGGGCGGGATCGGGGCTTCCCCCGGGCGGCGGCGGTGGTGTATAATCCCCCGGTGGGCGAGGGGGATGCCCGCCCAACCATCAAGGAGGAACGCATGACCATGAGATTTTGGACCGCGGGATGCCTCGCGGCCGTCTTGGCGGCGCTGCTGCTCTCTGCCCCGGGCCCGGCCCGGGCCCAGGCGCTGGACCAGGGCCTGGCGGCCATCGAAAGCCTGGCCGGCGAGGTGGACACCGCCCGCGAACAGGTGGAGCAGGCCCGCCGCGTGTGGGAGACGGTGCGCGGCGGCGCAGCCGCAGCCGGAACCACTGAGGAGGCGGCCAAGGCCGAGGAGGAACTGACCAAGGCCAAGGCCGGACTGCAACAGGCCGAAGGCAACCTGGACCAGGCCCGCGTGGACCACCTGGCCAAGCTGGCCGGGGTCTCCCCGGAGCAGATCACGGCCATGCGCGAGTCCGGCAAGGGCTGGGGCGTCATCGCCAAGGAACTGGGCCTGCCGGCGTCCACCCTGGGCAAGGGCAAGGCCTTCCGCAACCAGGCCGCCTCGGGCACGGGCGCCGGAGACGGCACCCAGGGCAAGGGCCAGAACAAGGCCAAGTCCAAGAACAAGGACAAGGGCAAGGGCAAGAAGGGCAAGGGCTCCGAGACCTCGGACTAGCCCGCCCGGCCTTCGCGGCCAGGATGAAAAAAGGCGGCCGCCCTTGTGGGCAGCCGCCTTTTCTTCGTGTGTCGTGCGTCGTGCGTCGGATCAGCCGCAACCGCAGCCGGAGCCGGAGCCGCAGCCGCCGGAGTCGTCCCCGCCGCCGGTGCCGCAGCCGGAGCAGCCGCAGCCGCCGCCCAGTTGCAGGCTGGATTCCACGGTG
>CAYUIN010000505.1:0-2651 GCA_964444695.1 uncultured Desulfocurvus sp. | reverse complement strand
CCGGACGACGTCGCGGCCCTGACCTGGGACGCCACCCGCCTGGTGCTCAAGGCCATCCAGGACGCCGGCAAGGTCGAGAAGAACGTGCGCGCCGAGCGCAAGGCCATCCGCGAGGCCCTGGCCGCCATTCCGTCCTTCGACGGCATCACCGGCTCCATGAAGTTCAACGAGCAGGGTGACCCGATCAAGTGCGCCGTGGTCGTCAAGATCAGCGACGCCGGCGAGTTCGTGTTCACCGAGCAGGTCTGCCCGTAGGCACCTGCCCGCTCATGCAATGACAAGGCGGCGGAGGCCACTCGGTCTCCGCCGCCTCACTGCTTCAATTCCCCCCGCGACCGGACGAAGAAATACGGCTGCGTCCGGTACAGCCAAGGAGGATCCCCCGGCCGTGGAAACGCTCATCCAAAACATCCTGAACGCCTTGCAGTTCGGCAGCTTCTATGCGCTGATCGCAGTGGGCTACACGCTGGTCTACGGCGTGCTGTTGCTCATCAACTTCGCCCATGGCGACATCTTCATGGTCGGCGCGTACATCTCCTTTTTCGTGGCCACCTTCTTCCTGGGCGAGTACGGCGTCATCGACCCCGGCATGATGTCCGGTGCGGTCGTGCTGCTGCTCACCATCCCGCTGACCATGATCCTGACCTCGTGCGTCGGCGTGACCCTGGAACGCATCGCCTACCGCCCCCTGCGCAACAAGGGCGCGCACAGGCTCTACGTGGTGATCACCGCGCTGATGTGCGGCCTGGTGCTGGAAAACGGCAACCTGGCCCTGCTCGGCGCCTCCCGCAAGAAGTTCCCCGAACTCATCGACAAGACCATCTGGACGTTCGGCGAAATCTCCGTGACCAACCTCAAGGTCGCGGTCATCTTCGCGGCCATCGCCGTGTTCTGGATCCTGCACTTCATCGTGACCAGGACCAAGATCGGCATGGCCATGCGCGGCATCTCCTACGACAAGTTCGCCATCCCGCTGATGGGCATCCCCGTGAACTCGATCATCGTCTTCACCTTCATCCTGGGCTCGGGCTTCGCCGGGCTGGCGGGCCTTTTGTTCGCCATGTCCTACCCGATCCTTGAGCCCTACATGGGCGCGCTCATCGGCTGGAAGGCCTTCATCGCCGCCGTGGTCGGCGGCATCGGAGACATCCGCGGCGCGTTCATCGGCGGCTTCCTGCTCGGGTTCATCGAGATCGGCGTGGTGGCCATCCCCATCTTCCCGTCCACGATGCGCGACCTGCTCGCCTTCACCGTGCTGCTCCTCATCCTGTGGTGGAAACCCACCGGGTTGTTCGGCATCGCCAAGACCACCAAAATCTAGCCGGGGCCGCAACCATGCAGAAATACAGCCTCAACATCCTCATCGCCCTCGGCGCCCTGGGCCTGGTGGCCAGCGCGCACTACGACCTGCTGGACCTCTACATCCAGTCCGTCATCATGCTCATGGGCGTGAACATCATCCTCTCCGCCAGCCTGAACATCATCAACGGCTACATGGGCGAGTTCGCCTGCGGCCACGCCGGATTCATGTGCGTGGGCGCCTACGTCTCCTCGCTGTTGTCCGTGATGCTGTTCGCCAAGGACAAGGTCTTCGGCCCGGCGCTGCTGCCGCCGGAGCTGGCGCCCTTCCTGTTCCCGGCCGTGCTGCTCGTGGGCGGGCTGGTGGCCGCCGTCACCGGCCTCATCGTGGCCCTGCCCTCGTTCAAGACCCGCGGCGACTACCTGGCCATCATCACCCTGGCCGTGAACTACATGGTCATCTCGGGCATCGAGAACATCTCCTCCATCGGCGGACCGCGCGGCTTCTCCGGCATGAAGCGCGTCATGAACGCCATGTACGACGTGGCCGAGATCCCCTGGATGATGATCTGGACCATCATCGGCACCCTGTTCACCATCTGGATCATCCGCCGCTTCGTGACCTCCACCTACGGCAAGGGCATCATCGCCATCTGCCAGGACGAGGTCGCGGCCGAGATCATGAGCGTGAACACCAACAAGATGAAGATCATCGCCTTCATGCTCTCGGCGGGCCTGGCGGGCATCGCGGGCGGCCTGTTCGCCCACGCCATCGGCTACGTCAACCCGCAGTCCTTCAACATCCTGAAGTCCACCGAGTGCATGGTCATGGTCTACCTGGGCGGCATGGGATCGCTGTCGGGCTCCGTGCTCTCCGCCATCCTGTTCACCGTGCTGGTCGAGGCCCTGCGGTTCGTCATCCCCGAGCTGAACGACCTGATGCACCACATCGGCATCCTGCCCGACAGCTACGAGCTGAGCCAGGTCTGGAAGTGGGTGATCATCCCCCTGATCCTCATCCTGCTGATGCAGTTCAGGCCCGAGGGCATCCTGGGCAACAAGGAACTCAGCGACGTGTTCCCGCGCCTGCGCAAGTTCTACAAGTTCAAGTAACCGCGACCGGAGACCGGACTCATGGCTCTTTTGGAAATAAACGGACTCACGCAGAAGTTCGGCGGCCTGCAAGCCGTGTCCGACTTCAACATCGCCATCGAACCGCGCTCGCTGGTCGGCCTCATCGGCCCCAACGGCGCGGGCAAGACCACCATCTTCAACCTGACCTCGGGCTTCTACCAGCCCACCGAGGGCACCATCACCCTGGACGGTCAAAACACCGCCGGGATGAAGCCCCA
>CAYUIN010000504.1:0-2659 GCA_964444695.1 uncultured Desulfocurvus sp. | reverse complement strand
CGCAATGCGGGGCCTGGAAGGGCGGGGGTGGGCCGGGCGGCCCAGGAGGCGGACAGCGGGAGCGACGGCTTCCGGGGCCGGTATGGCCTTGTGGGACGCGGGAATTGAGAGTTTTGGCCGGAGCGGGGTGCGGGGCGTGCCGGGGCGGCGGCGAGGCGGCCCCGCTGCGCGGGACGGGGCTGGATAAACCGCGCAAGGGCGGGATTTATTCGCGCTTTTAGTCTTTATTTACGGCATATTACGTGAGGCATGGTCTTTGCTTTTCCAGTGGCGTCGCGTGACCGCCGGGACGCAAGGGCGCCTGGCGCCGCAGGGTGCGGGGCCGTCGCGGATGCGAGGCGGCGCGGGTCGCCGGGTCCTGGCGGGGAAGACACAGCCAAAGCAACCTAGGAGGAGACGACGATGGAAGTCGAGTGGACGATTCAGATACTCTCTGTGACGCTGATTCTGGTCGCGGCGCTGTATTTCCTGATTTCCGAAAAAGTGCCGATCACGGTGACGGCCATCGGCATCATCTCCGGTCTGGCGCTCTGCGAGACGTTGTTCGGCGGGGTGCTCAAACACAAGGCGATCTTCGCCTCCTTCGGCAGCCGTGGTCCGCTGGCGGTGGCCATGCTCTTCGTGGTCAGCCAGGCGCTGATCCGAACAGGGGCGTTGTCGTTCATCGTCAACGCCTTCGTGAAGGTGACCAAGGGCAAGCCGTTCCTGCTGATGCTGATGATGGTCTCCATCGTGATCACCCTGTCGGCGTTCCTCAACAACACGCCCGTGGTGATCATCTTCATTTCCATCATCCTGATGCTCTGCGAGCGCTTCAGGCTGCTGCCCTCGAAGTTCCTGATCCCGCTGTCCTACGCGTCGATCCTGGGCGGCACCTGTACGCTCATCGGTACCTCGACGAACATCATCCTGAGCGACATGATGGTCCTCGAAGGGCAGAAGGCGCTGGGCTTCTTCGAGCTGTCCGTGGTCGGCGTGCCCGTGGCCGTGGCCGGCGGGTTGTTCCTGGTGTTCCTGGCGCCCAAGCTGCTGCCTGAGCGCAAGTCGTCCTTCATCGCCAGCGGCGAGGTGCAGGTCAAGACGTACATCGCCGAGCTGACGGTGCCCCAGGGCAGCCCCCTGGTCGGCGTGAGCACGGGCAAGATCGCGACGGTGGCCGGGCCCAATTCGGTGATCCTGGAAGTGACCCGCGCGGGCGAGGCGGTGTTCGTCACCGGCGGCGAGGACATCGTCCTGCAGGCCGGAGACGAGATCATCGTCGAAGACGACATCGCCACCCTGACCTCGTTTTTGCGCAACAAGCGCGTGGCGTTGCGCAACGGCGCCCGCCTGTCCCTTGCCGGTCCCACGGACAGCTACCCCGTGGCCGAACTGATCGTCCCGCCGCACAGCAAGGCGCGCGGACGCAAGATCCACAACACCGAGGCCGGTCACAACGACGAGATCACGGTCATCGGCGTGATGCGCCGCGAGACGCACTATGCCTGGCAGAAGGCCTCGCAGCTGCGCTTCGCCACGGGCGACACGATCCTGGTCCAGGGTTCCAGCAACGCGCTGGCCTCCCTGCAGGCCGAGGGCGACTTCCTGGTGGTCGAGGACGCGGGCGCGAAGATCCACTACACCAAGAAGGCCCCGCTGGCGCTGGGCCTGTTCCTGGCGATGATCGTCGCGGCGTCGTTCAACCTGATGGGCATCCTGCCCGCGGCGACCATCGTCGTGGCCCTGCTGTTCATCACGCGCTGCATCACGGTGAAGGAAGGCTTCCGGTCCCTGGACGGCGAGGTGCTGCTGCTGATCGTCTCGACCATCGCGCTGGGCAAGGCGCTGTCGGACACCGGGGCGGCGGGCGTCTATGCGAACCTGTTCCTGGCGCCGTTCCACGGGGTCTCGCCACGGATCATCCTCGTGGCCCTGATCTGCTTCACGGCGCTGGTGACGAACTTCCTGTCCAACAACTCGGCGGCGGCGCTGCTGACGCCGATTGCGGTCTCCATGGGCGTGCAGCTCGGGGTGGACCCCAGGGCGTTCCTGATCGGCATCGCCTTCGGCGCCTCGGCCTGCTACCTGACGCCCATCGGCTACCAGACCAACCTTCTGGTCTACAACCCCGGCGGATACAAGTTCTCGGACTTCTTCCGGGTGGGCATTCCGATGACCCTCATCGTCATCGGCGTGGCGTCCACGCTGATCCCGATGTTCTTCAAGATCTAGCCTCGGGGAGGGAACGATCATGAGTAGGAAGATGACAGTGATGGTGGTGGACGACGAGGAGCGCCTCGTCCAGAACATGTGCGACATCCTGGGCATGCGCGGCTTCGAGGCCGTGGGCGCGACCTCCGGGCCGCAGGCCCTGGAGCTGCTGCAAAGCCGCGAGGAAGTGGACGTCATCCTGCTGGACGTGCAGATGGACGGAATGGACGGCATCGAGGTCCTGCGGGTGCTCAAGGACCGCTTCCCGTTCGTGCAGGTGATCCTGCACACGGGCAACGCCACAATCCAGGACGGCATCAAGGGCTTCGAGCTGGGCGCGCTGCACTACGTGCAGAAGCCCGCATCCATCGAGGAGCTGGTGGACCTGATCCAGAGCTCCTGCGAACGCCGCCGCCGCAAGATGGCCAAGGCGATGTAACGGAACTCCGCCGCCAAGCGGCGGATGAAC
>CAYUIN010000503.1:0-2662 GCA_964444695.1 uncultured Desulfocurvus sp. | reverse complement strand
GTCCACGAACAGCAGGTTGAACAGGCTGCGCGGCTCGCCCACGCGCAGCGGCTCCCCGGCCAGGGCGGCGCGCACGAAGTGGTGCACGACCCCGGCGGCCCGCCCGGGCCCGTGGATGCCCGCCAGGCGCAGCGAGGCGCCGGTCAGCCCCCGGCCGCGCTCCGTGGCCAGGCGCAGCAGGTCCTCGCCCGCCGCCTTGCTCCAGCCGTAGGCGTCCGCCGGGGCGGCGGGGGCGTCGTCGGCGTGGCCCTCCGGGGGCGAGTCTGCGCCGTGGACGCTGATGCTCGAACAAAAGACGAACCGCGTGCAGCCCGCGCCCTCGGCCCCGGCCAGCAGGTGCGCCGTGCCCAGCACGTTGGCCCGGGCCGAGGCCAGGATGGCCGGGCCGTCCGCCCCGGGACCGATCCAGGCCGCCGCGTGCACGATGCGCTCCGGGCGCAGCTCGTCCAGCAGGGCGGCCACGGCCTCGGCGTCGGTCAGGTCCAGGCGGCGGAAATCCACGCCGGGGGCCTGGTCCAGGCGCGAGCCGTCGGCGCGCCAGGTCCCGACCACGGGGCCCGTCCCGTCCGCCGCCAGGAGCGCCGCGACGCGCGCCCCGAGCCAGCCCCCGGCCCCGGTGACCAGGGTCGTCCCGCTCATCGCAGGACCGCCAGCTCGGCCTTCAGGCCGTCGGTCACGGTGCGGATCTCCTCGTCGCTCATGGTCACGTACACCGGCAGGCAGAGGGAGGCGTGCAGGGTGGCCGCCGTGCGGCCCAGGGAGCCGTCGTCCAGGTGGCGGAAGCAGTTCTCCTCGTGGGTCGGGACGTAGATCTTCTTGGCCTGCACCCCGTGGTTGGCGGCCAGGGCCTTGGTCAGCGCCGCGTGGTCGATGCCCTGGTCCAGGAACACGGGGTACTGGTAGTAGCTGGAGAGGTTGCCCTGGGGCAGGTGCAGCAGGCGCAGGCCCGGGGTCCCGGCCAGGGCGGCGTCGTAGGCGGCGGCCACGGCGCGGCGGCGCGCGAGCTGCTCGTCCAGCAGGGCCAGCTGGTGCTGGGCCACGCAGGCCCGGATCTCGTCCAGGAACCAGTCGTTGCCCAGCCCGTCGATGGCCTGGGTCTCGGGGTCCTTGCAGAACAGGCGCATCTTCACGGCGAAGCGGGCCAGGGCGGCGTCGTCGGTGACGATGGCCCCGCCCGTGCCGGAGGTCACGATCTTGGTGGGGTAGAAGCTCAGGCAGCCCGCGTCGCCCAGCGAGCCCGCCGGGCCCTCGGGCACGCGCGCGCCCAGGGCGTGGGCGCAGTCCTCGATGACGAACAGCCCGTTTTCCTTGGCGAAGGCCAGGATTTCCTTGTACTCCGGGGAGATGACGCCCGTGAGGTGGACCCAGACCAGGCCCTTGGTGCGCGGGGTCAGCTTGCGCCGCAGGTCCGCGAGGTCGAAGGACAGGGTCTCGGGGTTCATGTCCACCAGCACCGGGGTGCCCCCGGCGAAGAGCACGGAGCTGACGGAGGTCAGGAAGGTCCCGCTGGGCACCAGGATTTCCCCGCCCTCGGCCCCGAAATGCTTGAGGCAGATGGTCAGGGCCGTGGTGCAGGTGTTGACGCTCACGGCGTGCTCGCGGGCGCAGGCCCGGCGCAGGCCGTCTTCCAGCGCGTCCTTGTGCGGCCCCATCATCAGCTTGCCCGTGCTCAGGATGGCGTCGATGTCGCTGGTCACCGCCCGGCGGGTCGGCTCCGGAAAATGGGGCTTGAACAGGGGGATGCGCATGGCGGGAATCCTTGGTCTGAGCGGGTGTGGGTGGCCGCTCCGCAGCCGGAGCGTGGCGTTACGATTTCTAATGGGTATGCGCCCGGGTGTCAACGTCGGCCCGGCCCGTAAGGGCTTGCGGGGCTTTGACGAACGCCCGCGTCGCGGCTATACAGGGGCCACCTCGCCGCCCGCGCCCGTGCGCGGCGCGCCAACCCAGGGAGCCGTATGACCCAGGTCGCCATCCATCAGCCCAACTACCTGCCGTGGCTGGGATATTTCCACAAGATCGCCCGCGCCGGGGTCTTCGTGTTCCTGGACGACGTGCAGTTCACCAAGGGCGGGTACACCAACCGGGTGCGGATCATGGGCCCCAAGGGCCCCAAATGGCTCACCGTGCCGGTGACGGTCTCCCTGGGCGACGCCATCGACGCCGTGGTGCCCTCGCAGGCCGACTGGCCCGCGCGCCACGCCGACGCCCTGCGCGGGCAGTACCGCGAGGCGGCGGCCTTCAAGGCCGTGTGGCCGGAGGTCCGCGAGCTGCTGCTGGGCGCGCCGCAGGCGGACCTGGCCGCCGTGAACATGCACCTCATCCGGGCCCTGGCCGCCCGCCTGGGCCTGGACTGCCGCTTCGTGCGCTCCTCGGAGCTGACGCTGACCTCGGCCTCGGACGACCGGCTGGTGGAGATCGTCTCCCTGGTGGCCCCGGGGGGGACGTACCTCTCGGGCCAGGGCGGCGCCAAGTACCAGGACCCGGCCAAGTTCGCGGCCGCCGGGCTGGGCTTCGCCTACCTGGGCTTCGAGCACCCCGAATATCCCCAGGGCGGCGCGGGCTTCGAGCCGGGGCTCAGCGTGCTGGACGCCGTGTTCCACCTGGGCTTCGAGGGCGCGGCGGCCCTGGTGGACAGCGGCATGACGGTCGGGCTCGGCACCGG
>CAYUIN010000502.1:0-2665 GCA_964444695.1 uncultured Desulfocurvus sp. | reverse complement strand
GGGATTCTTAAGGGGATTATTCCCTTAAGCGGGTGCAGGGCAGAGCCCTGCCGGGGTTTGGGGCAGCGCCCCAACCGCCGGAGGCATGCGCCGCCCGGACCGGGGCACCCGCTAGCCGCATTTGGTGTAGCCGCAGCCGTTGCAGATGAAGCAGCCTTCCTGGAACAGGAGGTCTTCGCCGCAGTCGGGGCATTTGGGGTTGGCGAGGTCGTTGCCGTTGGAGCTGCCCGGGACGGGGGTGTCCGCGCCCAGGTAGCGTTGTTCGAAGACCCAGGCGATGGCGTCGGGGATGGACATGATCATGCCCTTTTTGCGGAACACCGGGTGTTCGCCGCCGATGCCCTTGAGCTGGCCCACGATCTCGCGCACGGAGACGCCCGAGCGCAGCGCCAGGGACACCAGGCGGCCGATGGCCTCGGCCTTGGCGGTGATGGAGCGGCCGGACTTGCCGATGGTCGCGAAGACCTCGAAGGGCTTGCCGTCCATCTCGTTGACGGTGAGGTACATCATGCCCAGGCCCGTCTCGATCTTCTGGGTGAAGCCGTAGATCACGTCGGGGCGGGAGCGCACGACCTTGCCGTTGTCGCCCTTCTTGGGGTCGGCGGCCTGGCCGCCCTCGCCGGTGCACAGCACCTGGGAGGCCTTGCAGCCGTCGCGGTAGACGGTGACGCCCTTGCAGCCGGTCTCGTAGGCCATCCAGTAGATGTTGAAGATGTCGTCCTTGGTGGCGGAGCCGGGCAGGTTCACGGTCTTGGACACGGCGTTGTCCGTGTGGCGCTGGAAGGCGGCCTGCATCTTGAGGTGCCATTCCGGCTCGATCTCCATGGCCGTGACGAAGATCTTGCGCAGTTTCTCGGGCAGGTGCTCGATGTGCTTGATGCTGCCCTTGAGGGTCACGTCGTCCATCAGGGCTTCGGACCAGGAGCCGGAGTCGCGCAGGGCCTGTTCGAAGTAGGGGTTGGACTCCACGAGCTTTTCGCCGTCCATGACGTTGCGCGAAAACGCCAGGGCGAACAGCGGCTCCACGCCGGACGAGCAGCCGCCGATGATGGACAGGGTGCCGGTGGGGGCGATGGTCGTGGTGGTGGCGTTGCGGTACGGGCCGAGGTTGCGTTCGCCGTAGGTGGAGGTCTTGTAGGCCGGGAAGGCGCCGCGTTCCTTGGCCAGCTGCTTGGAGGCGGCCTTGGACTCGTCCTGCACGAACTTCATGACCTTTTCGGCCAGGGACAGGGCTTCCTGGGAGTTGTAGGGGATCTCCAGCTGGTACAGGAGGTCGGCCCAGCCCATGACGCCCAGGCCGATCTTGCGGTTCTGGTGGACCTTGTCGGTGATCTCGGGCAGCGGGTAGCGGCTGGCGTCGATGACGTTGTCCAAAAAGCGCACGGACAGGCGCACCACGCGGCGCAGCTCCTTCCAGTCGATGTCGTGGTCCTCGCCCTTCTTGAACATCAGGGCCAGGTTGATGGAGCCCAGGTTGCAGGCCTCGAAGGGCAAGAGCGGCTGTTCGCCGCAGGGGTTGGTGGACTCGATCTCGCCCTGGTCCGGGGTGGGGTTGTCGCGGTTGATGCGGTCCAGGAAGATGATGCCCGGGTCGCCGGACTCCCAGGCCTTCTGCACCAGGAGGTTGAAGACCTCGCGCGCGGGCAGGCTCTTTTTGACTTCCTTGGTGTGCGGGGCCACGAGGTCGTAGTCCTCGTTCTTTTCCACGGCCTGCATGAACTTTTCGGTGAGCGCCACGGAGAGGTTGAAGTTGTTCAGCTCGCCGTCGCGTTCCTTGGCGCGGATGAAGTCGATGATGTCCGGGTGGTCGACGCGCAGGATGCCCATGTTCGCGCCGCGGCGGGTGCCGCCCTGCTTCACCTGCTCGGTGGCGGTGTTGAAGATGCGCAGGAAGGAGATGGGCCCGGAGGCCACGCCGCCGGTGGAGCCCACGCGCGCGGCGTGGGGCCGCAGGCGGGAGAAGGAGAAGCCGGTGCCGCCGCCGGATTTGTGGATCATGGCGGCGTTCTTCACGGCGTCGAAGATCTCCTCCATGGAGTCGCCCACGGGCAGCACGAAGCAGGCCGCGAGCTGTCCCAGGCCGGTGCCCGCGTTCATCAGGGTCGGCGAGTTGGGCAGGAACTTGAACTCGGTCATCAGGTCGAAGAATTCCCGGGCCAGCTTCTCCACGGTGAAGGTGGACTTCTCGTATTTCTGTTCTTCCTGGGCGATGGCGGCGGCCACGCGCCAGAACATGGTGGTGGCGTTTTCTGTGGGATTGCCCTCCCCGTCCTTGCGGTAATAGCGCTTTTTCAGCACCGTCTCGGCGTTTTTGTTGACCTTCACCTGCATGAGCGTGGGGGGCATGTTGGGATTGAACATTCCTGCGCGGTCCTTCGAAGTGTAAGTTAGCGTTTTGACTGGATTAGAATAGAAATTCCGGTCCGCTCGGGGCCGGTTCGGCTGTTCGGGAAAGCTACCGGAAACGGGAGGTAAAATCCAGAGCGGAACGCGGCGGAGGCGGTCTTGACGCACGGAAACGCTGGCGCTGCAAGGCGAAAAAATTTGAAAAAGATGAAGAAGGCCGGGTTTCGGGGCGTGGCGGCCCGGGGCCGGGCGGTGCCGGGAGGCGGGTGGCGGACGGGCGGGGAGCGGCGCGGGCCGGGCCCCGGCGGGCGCACGCGCC
>CAYUIN010000501.1:2026-2666 GCA_964444695.1 uncultured Desulfocurvus sp. | reverse complement strand
ACCCGCGCGGCCAGGCCCGGGTCCAGGGCCGCCGGGTGGACCTGGTGCTGTCCGCCGAGCCCCGCCCGGGCGGCGGCGCGCCGTCCACGGTGGTGCACTGCCTGGGTCGCGGCGAGCTGGCCGTGTACCGCGAGGGTGCGGTGTCCATGGACGCCCTGCGCCGCGCCGGTTTTTCCCCCCGTCCCGCCTGATCGCGCCCGGCGCCTGCGCCGCCGCGTTTCACTGCCTTGCAGAGTCTTCCGCAGCCTTGTCGCGCCGCGTCCTCGGGCGCGGCCCCGCCGTGCGCCGGGCCCGGTCTTTTTTGCCCTGCCCCGGAAAAATCCCCGCCGGACAATCCCCTTTGCCTGGGCGGGGTATAAAATCTTGGCCTGCGAGATGGGCAAAGAGGGGGATATTCCCGGCCACGGTCAAAAATTCTGAACCGTTTTACGGGGGCGGCCTGCGGGATGGGGGGAGCGGGGTTCTTTGGTAACATGCCGGTACAATTCAATTTTCATAAAAATCGAAGGTCCGGACGGCGCCTGGCACGGTATGTGCTTAATAGAAAGCATCATTCCTTCCTTCGTTAGGAGCCGGCTGTTTGGGTGTGGTGGCCCGAAAAGCCGGTTTCTTGATTGTTGGCGCCTGGTTGCTGGCTTTT
>CAYUIN010000501.1:0-2016 GCA_964444695.1 uncultured Desulfocurvus sp. | reverse complement strand
GGGGGTGGTACAAAATCTTGGTCCCCGGGCTCCGGCCTTGCGGGTCCCTGTGCGCGTCCCCTGGGTGCGCCGAGCCCGGTCCGGGCGGGGCGGGGAGCGTTTCCTTCCAGAAGAATCTTGTCATTCCACGGCACTTGGCATACTTTCATTACGTGGATTTCCCGCCTCGTCGTCGGACAATCGGTCCGGCGGGGATGGGCGGGGCCTGCGCGCGCCCTGGGGACGGGAGAATTCCCGTAGCGGGGCGCGCGGCAACCCGAGCCCGGGAGGGCCCATGTCCGGCCGCAGCCGGTGCCCGCATTGCGGCGAGACCTTGCCGCCGCCCAGAAACCCCGCGCCCACGGTGGACGTGGTGGTCTACGATCCCGCCCTGGGCGTGGTGCTGGTACAGCGGGCCAACGAACCCCACGGCTTCGCTCTGCCCGGCGGATTCGTGGACTACGGCGAGAGCGTGGAGCGCGCCGCCGTGCGCGAGGCCCGCGAGGAAACGGGGCTGGACGTGGTGCTCACGGGGCTGCTCGGCGTCTATTCCGACCCGGCGCGCGACCCGCGCGGGCACACCATGAGCGTGGTCTACACGGCCCAGGCCCGCGACCCGCGCGCCCTGGCCGCCGGGGACGACGCGGCGGCGGCGGCCTTTTATCCGCTGCACGCCCTGCCCGCGCCCCTGGCCTTCGACCACGCGCGCATCCTGGCCGATTTCGCGGCGCGTCTGTCGGCCCTTGCCCCGAAACCGTCACCAACCGCTGCTAGCGTCTGACCGCAAACGCACAGGACGACGTGTCATGCCCGCACAGCCGCTGATCCTTTTCGTCACATCGGAAATCTACCCGTTCTCCAAGACGGGTGGTCTCGGCGACGTGCTGGGTGCGCTGCCCGTGGCGCTGCACAGGGCCGGAGTGAACGTGGCCGTGGTCACGCCGCTGTACGGGCGGCTGTCCACCAGCGGCTACCCGCTGCACCTGCTGCGCCAGGGCGTGCCCGTGGGCTACCCCTGGCCGCCCATCAACTGCGACGTCTACATGGCGGACTACCAGGGCCTGCCCGTGTACTTCATCGACCGGGCCGAGTTCTTCGACCGCCGCTACAACTACTGCACGCACCAGGGCGACTATTTCGACAACTGCGAGCGGTTCGTGTTCCTGTCCCGCGCGGCCCTGGCCTGGGCCCGCGAGCTGGAAACGCCGCCCAGCGTGATCCATCTGCACGACTGGCAGACGGCCGTGGCCGCCGCCTACCTGCGCTTCGCCAAGCACGACGACCCGCTGCTGGCGAACACAAAATGCGTTTTGACCATCCACAACCTGGCCTTCCAGGGGCGCTTCGCCTCGCGCCTGTTCGAGACCTCCGGCCTGCCCTGGAGCGCCTGGAACATGAACGGCGTGGAGTTCTACGGCGACTTCAACCTGCTCAAGGCGGGCATCGCCTACGCCGACTGCATCACCACCGTCAGCCCCGGCTACGCCGAGGAGATCGTGACCCCCGAGTTCGGCTGCGGGCTGGAGGGCATCCTCTCCAAGCGCGCGCACTGCCTGCACGGGATATTGAACGGCGCGGACTACGACGTCTGGGACCCGTGCGGGGACAAGTTCCTGCCCATGCCCTACGGCTGCACGGACCTGGCGGGCAAGCGCGTCTGCAAGCAGCATCTCATCGAGACCTACGGCATGGACCCGGCCCTGGCGGACAGGCCGCTTTTGGGTTTCATCGGCCGCCTGCGCCGCCAGAAGGGCATCGACCTGGTGCTGGAGGTCATGGACGAGCTGATGGGCATGGACGTGGGCCTGGTGGTGCTGGGCGAAGGCAACCTGGAGTTCGAGGCGCGGCTGATGGACATGGCCGAGCGCTACCCGGGCCGGGTCTGGGCCCACATCGGCTACACCGAGGAGATGGCCCACTACATCCAGGCGGGCACGGACATCTTCCTGATGCCCTCGCGCTACGAGCCCTGCGGGCTGACGCAGATGTACGCCCTGCGCTTCGGCACGCCGCCGGTGGCCACCGCCGTGGGCGGCC
>CAYUIN010000500.1:0-2679 GCA_964444695.1 uncultured Desulfocurvus sp. | reverse complement strand
GGTAGACGATGTCCGCCACGTTCCAGGGGAAGGGCACCGTGCGCAGGATATCGTAGGCCACCTCGGGGTGGGCCTGCATCATGCCGAATTCCATGCGCGTCAGGCGCGCGGGCTTGGAGAGGATTTCGGCGGGGATGTAGATCTTGCCCAGGTCGTGCAGCAGCGCGGCCACGCGCAGGCCTTCCAGGTGGTCCTCGTCGTAGTCCAGCCGCCGGGCCAGGGCCGTGGCCAGCCGGGCCACGCGCTGCTGGTGCCCGGCGGTGTACGGGTCGCGCTTTTCGCTGGTCAGCACCAGGGCCTGGACCGTGGCGTCCACGGTCTGGCGCAGCTGGGCCACGGTGCTGCGCAGGCGGCGCATGGTCTCCACGCGCCCGGAGATGTCGCGCAGGGCGACCACGACGCCCTGGCTGCCGCCGTCCTCCTCGGCCACGGGGCAGGCCGTGAGCGCCACGGGCACGGACTGCCCGTCCAGGCCGAGCATGCAGGTGTCCGAGCGCAGGCCGCCGCCGCCGCCCAGCACGTGCCGCGCCAGGTCCAGGGGCGTGCCCGCCTCGTCGCGCAGCGGCAGGATCTCGGCCAGGGGCTTGTGGCGCAGGGCGTCCAGCCCCGCGCCGAGCAGGGTCTCGGCCATGGAGTTGAGGTAGTTCACGCGCCCCGTGGCGTCGGTGGCGATGATCCCCTCGCCCACGCTGTTCAGCGTGGTTTCCAGCCACTTGCGGTCCTTGCGGCGGCGGCGCTCCGTGCCGTGCTTGAAGCAGGCCATCTCGATGGCCGTGGACAGCTCGCGGTCCTGGAAGGGCTTGACGATGTAGCCGAAGGGCTGGGTGGGCTTGGCGCGCTCCACGGTCAGCTCGTCGGCGTAGGCGGTGATGTAGATCACCGGGATGTCGAGGACGGTACCGATGGTCTCGGCGGCCTGGACGCCGTCCATCTCGCCGGAAAGCATGATGTCCATGAGCACGACGTCGGGGCGCAGGCTCCCGGCCAGGCTCACGGCCTCCTCGCCGCTGGGGACCACGCCCAAAACGACGTAGCCCAGGCGCTCCAGGCGGTGGCGGATGTCCATGGCCACGATGGTCTCGTCCTCCACGACGAGGACCTTGGGACTCTCAGTCAAGGCGTGCCGCTCCTCTTCCCCTGAGGTGGCGTCATCCCAGGCAGGCCGCGAGGGCCCCGGCCAGCTCGGGATGGGTGTGCTCGTAGCCGAGCTCCAGCAGGCGCGCGGGGGCGGCGCGCTGGCTGGCAAGGACCGTTTCGTCGGCCATTTCCGCGCCCAGCGCCAGGCGCAGGGCGAAGGCCGGGACGGGCAGCCACGAGGGCCGCCCCATGGCCCGGCCCAGTGCGCGACACAGGCCGGTCATGGTCTCGGCGCGCGGGGCGCACAGGTTGTACGCGCCGCTCGCCCGCCCGTCCTCGAGCAGCAGGGCCAGGGCCGCCGCGACGTCCGCGCGGTGCACCCAGGACATCCACTGCCCGCCGCCGCCCAGCGGCCCTCCCACGAAGGCCCGAAAGGGCGGCAGAAATTTTTGCAGCAGCCCGCCGCCGCGCCCCAGCACCAGGCCCAGCCGGGCCACGGCCAGGCGCGTGCCGAAGCGCGTCACCCCGGCGACGGACTCCTCCCAGTCGCGGCAGACCCCGGCCAAAAAGCCCGGCCCCGGCGGGTCGGACTCGTCCAGCAGCCGCCCGTTCGCAGAGGCGCGGGGCCCGTAGTAGCCCACGGCCGAGGCCTGGACCACCACCCCGGGCGGCGCGGCGGCGATGCGCGCGGCCTGGGCCACGGCGCTGCCCGCCAGGACGCGGCTTTCCAGGATGCGCCGCTTGCGGGCCTCGGTCCAGCGGCCCTGGCCGATGTTTTCCCCGGCCAGGTTGACCACGGCCGTGTCCCGCCCCCGCTCCATGAGCGCGGCCAGGGGCCCGGGGTCGCAGCCGTCCCAGCCCGCGACGGCGGCCGAACCGCCGAACAGGGCCCCGGCCCGCGCCGGGGCGCGCGTGGGCACCACGACCTCGTGGCCCCGGCGCACCAGCACGGCGACCAGCGCCCGGCCCACGAAGCCCGTTCCTCCCGTGACGATGACCCGCATCCCGCCTCCCGCTTCCGAGAATCGAATCGTCAGGATACGGCAAAACCCCGCCCAGGGAAAGGCGCGGGGCGAAAAAAAGGGACGCCCCGGGCCGCGCGGCGGGACGCCCCGGGCCGGCTCAGGCCGTGGGCAGCTCCACCACCAGGATCGACCCGGCGGGACTGTTGGGCACGGCGCGCACGTAGCCGTGGTGGTCGCTGACGATGGACTTGACGATGGTCAGGCCCAGGCCCGTGCCGCCGCGCTTGCGCGAGAAATACGGTTCGAAGAGCTTGGAGCGCTCCTCCTGGGACAGGCCGGGCCCGTTGTCCCGGAACTCCACCCGCACCCAGCCGGTGACGGCGTCGTGGGTCGTCACGACCTCCACCCGGCCGCCCGGCATCCCGCCCAGGGCCTCGGCGGCGTTGGTCAGGATGTTCAGGAACACGCGGCGCATGCCCTGGGCGTCCAGCTTGAGGGGCGGCAACTGGCCCATGGGCCGCAGCTCCCATTCGATGTCGCTGTGGCTGTTCTGGAAGATGCCGACCACCTCTTCCAGCAGCGGGGCCAGGGAGCCCAGGCGCAGCTGGGCCTCGGGCAGCTTGGCGAAGGCCGAGAA
>CAYUIN010000499.1:0-2684 GCA_964444695.1 uncultured Desulfocurvus sp. | reverse complement strand
CCCGTCGGGCGGCCCCATAGAGGGATTCTTAAGGGGATTATCCCCTTGAGCGGGTCCAGGGCGGCGCCCTGGCGGGTTTGGGCGGAGCCCAACCGCCGGAGGCACTTGCCGCCCCGGGCGCAGCCGCCGCCCCCCTGGCCGGGCGCGCTGCCGGGCGCGGGTGGTCAGTTGGGGCTGGGTTGGTCGGGGGTGGCCTGGTGGAAGTCGTGGGTCAGGGCTTGGCGGACCAGGTCGGCGTAGGCGGCGAGGGCTTCGGGGTCGATGGCGGAGAGGACCTGGTCTTCGCTGGTGATTTTGGCGAAGGGGGTGTCCGTGGCGCAGATCAGGTGCACGCCGGTGATCTTGCCGCCGGTGAGGACGGCGGCGAGGACATTGGCGTTTTTCAGGCGCTTGCGCAGTGCGGCCGGGATCCCGGGCATGGCCAGGAGGTCGCGTTTGGAGTGGAACATGTAGCGCAGGGCCATGTGCCTGGTGGCCAGCGGTTCGTTCTGGAAGCCGCGCGCGAGGTCGAGGCCTTGGGACTTGGCGGCCTGGATCATGTTGAACAGGTCCGAGGCGATGCTTTGTTCGTAGGTTTTTTCGTCGCTCATGGTGTGTGTGCCTGGTGTTAGACGGCCTGGACGAGCAGGCCTTTGAGGTATTGGGCTTCGGGGAAGTTGAGGGCCACGGGATGGTCGGGCGCCTGGGAGAAGCGGCGCACGATGCGCGCGTCGCGTCCCGAGTCCAGGGCGGCACCGGCCACGACCTTCTGGAACAGGTCTTCGTCCATCAGTCCGGAGCAGGAGAAGGTGAACAGCAGTCCGCCGGGTTCGAGCAGGCGCAGGGCGGAGAGGTTGATGTCCTTGTAGCCCCGGCAGGCCTTCTGGATATTGGCCTTGGTGTCCACGAACTTGGGCGGGTCCAGGATGATGGCGCCGAAGGTGCGGCCCTGGTCGCGCAGGCGTCTCAGGGCGGCGAAGACGTCGTCTTCGAGGAATTCGACGTGTTCGCGGTCCAGGCCGTTGAGGGCGAAGTTCTGTCGGGCGAGGTCCAGGGCCGGGGCGGAGCTGTCGATGTTGGTGCAGCGGGCGGCGCCGCCGAGCATGGCCATGACGCCGAAGCCGCCGGTGTAGCAGAAGCAGTTGAGCACGTCGCGCCCGGCGGCGAGGTCGAGCACTGCGCGGCGGTTGTCGCGCTGGTCGAGGTAGTAGCCGGTCTTGTGTCCGCTGCGGATGTCCACCAGGAGCTTGGCGCGGCCCTCCTCGATCTGCACGAGTTCGGGCGGCTCCAGCCCGGCGATGCAGCCGGTGATGCGCGCCAGCCCTTCCTTTTGGCGGACGTCGGAGTCGGAGCGGTTGTAGACGCCCGCGGCGCCGGTCTCCTGCATCAGGGCGGCGGCGATGTCGGCCATGTGGCGTTCGGCCCCGGCGGTGAGCAGTTCCACGGACACGAAGTCGCCGTAGCGGTCGGCGATGACGCCGGGCAGGCCGTCGGATTCGGCGTTCAGGATGCGGCAGGCGCGCTCGGGCACGGCGGGGGCCAGGGCGCGGCGGGCGGCCAGGGCGTCGGCCACGCGGCGGCGGAAGAACGCGGCGTCCACGGTCTCGTCGCGCTGGAAGCTCCAGACGCGGGCCGTGATCTGCGATTTTGGGGAATAGGCGGCGGTGGCCAGCCATTTGCCCTCGCTGGACAGCACGTCCAGGGTATCGCCGGACCGGGGCTGCCCGTCCACGGTGCCCACGGCCCCGGAGAAGATCCAGGGGTGGCGCCGCAACAGGGATTTTTCGCGGCCCTTTTTCAAAATGAGTGTTGGCATGTGGCTCTCCTACCACCAATCGGCCCGCCCGTGAACCGGCGCGGGCCGGGGAAAATCCGGCCCGGCGCGCAGGCGGGCGCGATGACGGGCGAAATTTGTTCGGGGAATGTCGCGGGGTGCGGGGCGGCGGTCAGCGCCGCAGCCAGACCGGGACGTGGGCCGAGGCGCCGAGGGCGGCGTCCAGGGCGCGGGCCCCGGGGAGCTTGGCTTCCAGCAGCGCCCAGTACTCGCGGGAGTGGTCCAGGTGCCGGGTGTGGCACAGCTCGTGGACCAGCACGTAGTCGGCCAGCTCCGGCGGCAGGAAGAGCAGCGTGCAGTTGAGGCTCACCACCCCGCGCGAGGAGCAGCTGCCCCAGCGGGTCTTCTGCGCCCGGACCTGGAGCCGGGAATACGGCAGGTCCAGGGACTCGGACAGCGCGCGCAGGCGCGGGGCGAAGCAGCGCCGGGCGCGGAGCTTGAGCCAGTCGCGCAGCAGGGCGCGGCAGCGGTCGGCGGCGTCCAGGTCGCCGGAGAGCAGCAGCGTGTCCGGCCCGCACGGGACCAGGGCCGGGGCCTTGCGGGCGTCGCGGGCCGTGCGCAGCAGGACGCGGTCGCCCTCGGCCCGCAGCTCCAGCACGCCGGGCGGCGCGGCCTCGGCCCCGGGCTCCCAGCCCAGGCCCCGCAGCCGCTCCAGGTGCAGGCGGACCCAGCCGTCGCGGGCGGCCACGATGTCCGGCACCTGCGCCTGGTCGAACCCGCGCGGCACCACGACCTCGAAGCCCACGCGCGGCGAGATGCGCAGGGTCACGCGGCGCGCCCGGGCGCTCTCGCGCACCACGTAGGCCCCGGGCCCCGCGCCCGGTGCGGGGCGCTGTGAGCGCGGCACGCTCCGGCGCGCCCGCGGCCTACG
>CAYUIN010000498.1:0-2686 GCA_964444695.1 uncultured Desulfocurvus sp. | reverse complement strand
AAGCCCTGGAAACCCTGGGCGACATCGAATCCCGCTACCTGCGCTACGTCGCCCATCGCGACCAGGTCCTGGAACTGTACAAGCAGGGCAGGCGCACAGCCGGGGCCGAACTGCACTGGGACGTGCGCCAGGAATTCGTGGCCATCTACGAACTGTGCGAACAATACAAGCGCCAGCACGAAGCCCTGCTGGCCGAGGAAAGCCGCCACTACCGCGCCAAGGCCGACATGCTCGCCGTGCTCTCGGGCATCGCCCTGCCCGGCTCCGTGGCCTTCGGCTCGCTGCTGGTACTGATCCTGCTGCGCCAGGTCCTGGGGCCCATCCGCCGCCTGGCGCTGGATACCGAGGCCCGCGACAAGTTCGAGGGCGTGGGCGACGAGGTCGAGGCCCTGGGCCGCCGCGTCCAACACCTCATCAGCGACGTGGACAAGGCCAAGAGCAAGCTGGAAGAAAGTCGCGAACACCTGGTGCAGACCGAAAAGCTGGCCCTGGTGGGCAAGCTCGCCGCGGGCGTGGCCCACTCCATCCGCAACCCGCTGACCTCCGTCAAGATGCGCCTGTTCACCCTGGAACGCACCCTGCGCCTGGACGACGTGCAGAAGGAGGACTTCGAGGTCATCTCCGAGGAAATCCGGCACATCGACACCATCGTCAAGAATTTCCTGGAATTCTCCCGCCCGCCCAAGCTCAAGGTCCACCCCGTGAGCCCGTCCGAGGTCGTGGACACCGCCCTGCAACTGCTGCGGCACCGCCTGGAATCCCACGGCATCGAGGTCGCCGTCAGCCGCCTGCGGACGCTGCCCGTGCTGCCCATCGACGGCGACCAGCTCAAGGAGGTCCTGGTCAACCTGATGCTCAACGCCTGCGACGCCATGTCCGACGGCGGCAAGATCGACATCCGCGAGGAGCTGGGCATCGTCGACGGCGCCCGCGTGGCCCTGATCCGCGTGGCGGACAACGGCCCCGGCATCGCCGAGGAGATCACCGAAGACATCTTCCAGCCCTTCTTCAGCACCAAGGAGGAGGGCACCGGCCTGGGCCTGAGCATCGCCCGGCGCATCGTGCAGGAACACGGCGGCTGGCTGCACGTGCATTCCGAAAAGGGCAAGGGCGCGGCCTTCGTCATCGGCCTGCCCTGCAAGGAGGAGGACTCGTGGCTACAATCCTGATCGTGGACGACGACGCCCAACTGCGGCAGAGCTTCGAAAAGCTCCTGGCCGCCGAAGGCCACAACGTGCGCGTCGCCGCCTCCGGCGAGGCCGGGATCGAGTCCGTGCGCGCCGCCGCGCCCGACCTGGTGATCATGGACGTCCGCCTGCCCGGCATCACCGGGCTCACCGCCTACGAATCCATGCGCGGCCTGGACCCGCACCTGCCCGTGATCATCATGACCGCCTACGGCACCACCGAGACCGCCATCGAGGCCACCAAGCTCGGCGCCTTCGACTACATCCTCAAGCCCTTCGACATCCCCGCCGTGCTCAAGCTCATCGGCGAGGCCCTCAAGGCCGGACGCTTCACCAGGCAACGCGTGGAGGTCGACGCCCGGCCCGAATCCGCCAGCGGCGACGCCCTCATCGGCCGCAGCCCCGTGATGCAGGAGGTCTACAAGGCCATCGGCCGCGCCGCGCCCACCGACGCCACCGTCATGATCCGCGGCGAATCCGGCACCGGCAAGGAACTCGTGGCCCGCGCCGTCTACCAGCACAGCCTGCGCGCCGACCGGCCCTTCCTGGTCATCAACTGCGTGGCCATCCCCGAAACGCTCCTGGAAAGCGAGCTGTTCGGCTACGAAAAAGGCGCCTTCACCGGCGCCGGCAGCCGCCGCGTGGGCAAGATCGAACAGGCCGGACACGGCACCATCCTGCTGGACGAGATCGGCGACATGCCCCTGGCCATCCAGGCCAAAATCCTGCGCCTGCTCCAGGAACGCAAGATCGAACGCCTGGGCGGCGGCGCGCCCGTGCCCGTGGACGTGCGCATCCTCGCCGCCACCAACCGCGACCTCGAAGCCGCCGTGGCCGAAGGCCGCTTCCGCGAAGACCTCTACTACCGCCTCAAGGTCGTCTCCCTGCTGCTGCCCCCGCTGCGCGAACGCAGCGAGGACATCCCCCAACTGGCCGACTACTTCCTGCACCGCTATGCCCGCGAAATGGGCATGGAAAACCCCGGCCTGGCCCCCGACGGCCTGGCTCGGCTCACCGCGCACCCCTGGCCAGGAAACGTCCGCGAACTGGCCAACACCCTCAAGAACGCCCTGATCTTCGGACGCGGCGGCGCACTCACCGCAAACGACGTCGGCCGCGCCCTGCAAGCCGAAGACTCCCCGCACAGCCCCGGCGAACCCCAAACCCCGGCCGAGGCCCTGCACTCCTGGGTCCGGCGCTCCATGGACGCCGCCAGGACCACCAACCTCTTCGATTCCCTCATGGACCAGGCCGGCGCCGCCCTCGTCGCCGAAGCCCTGACCCGCACCGGCGGCAACCGCACCCAGGCCGCCCGCCTGCTCGGCATCTCCCGCCCCACACTCCTGGCCCGCATCGAAAAATACGGCCTCAAAGTCGACACCCACATCACCCGCGACGCCGACTAGGCACACGCCCGGACCAGGGGCGGGCCAAGGGGCGCGAAGGGAATGCCTCCGGCGGCCAGGGCTCTATCTCTGCTCTCCCCATTCCTAAGCTCG
>CAYUIN010000497.1:426-2690 GCA_964444695.1 uncultured Desulfocurvus sp. | reverse complement strand
TGGCCCTGAAGATGCCCGAGAACACCCTGCGCTGCGCCCTGGTCCAGGCCGAGGTCTCCCACGCCAACATCCTGTCCGTGGACACCGCCGAGGCCGAGAAGATGCCCGGCGTGTTCAAGGTCGTCACTGCGGCCGACGTCAAGGGCAAGAACCGCATCACCGGGCTGATCACCTTCCCCACCAACAAGGGCGACGGCTGGGACCGGCCCATCCTGTGCGACAAGAAGGTCCACCAGTTCGGTGACGCCATCGCCATCGTCTGCGCCGACACCGAGGCCAACGCCAAGGCCGCGGCGGCCAAGGTCAAGGTCGAGCTGGAGCAGCTGCCCGAGTACATGAGCGCCCCGGCCGCCATGGCCGAGGACGCCGTGGAGATCCACCCCGGCACGCCCAACGTCTACTTCGTCCAGAAGATCGCCAAGGGCGAGGACACCGCGCCCATCTTCGCGGGCGCCGACGTGGTGGTGGAGGACGACTTCTACGTCGGCCGCCAGCCGCACATGCCCATCGAGCCGGACAACGGCTTCGCCTTCCTGGACGAGGACGGCAAGCTGCACATCCACTCCAAGTCCATCGGCCTGCACCTGCACCTGTACATGATCGCCCCCGGCCTGGGCGTCGAGCCCGACCAGGTGGTCATGGTCCAGAACCCGGCGGGCGGCACCTTCGGCTACAAGTTCAGCCCGACCATGGAAGCCCTGGTCGGCGCGGCCTGCCTGGCCACCGGGCGGCCCGTGTCCCTGAACTACTCCTGGTTCCAGCAGCAGACCTACACCGGCAAGCGCTCCCCGTTCTTCATCAACCTGCGCTACGCGGCGGACAAGGACGGCAAGCTGCTGGCCATGGAAAGCGACTGGACCGTGGACCACGGCCCGTACTCCGAGTTCGGCGACCTGCTGACCCTGCGCGGCGCGCAGTTCATCGGCTCGGGCTACGACATCCCGGCCATCCGCGGCGAGGGCCGCACCGTGTGCACCAACCACGCCTGGGGCTCCGCGTTCCGTGCCTACGGCTCCCCGCAGTCGGAGTTCGCCTCCGAGGTGCTGATGGACGAGCTGGCCGAGAAGCTGGGCATGGACCCGCTGGAGCTGCGCTACAAGAACGTCTACCGCCAGGGCAGCACGACGCCCACGGGCCAGGACCCCGAGGTCTACAGCCTGCCGGAGATCCTGGACCTCATCAAGCCCAGGTACGAGGCCGCCAAGCAGAAGGCCGCCGCCGCCTCCACCGCCGAAGTCAAGCGCGGCGTGGGCATCAGCCTGGGCGTGTACGGCTGCGGCCTGGACGGGCCGGACTCCTCCGAGGCCCACGCCGAACTGAACCCCGACGGCACCGTCACCGTGTTCTCCTGCTGGGAGGACCACGGCCAGGGCGCCGACGCGGGCTGCCTGGGCACCGCCCATGAGGCCCTGCGGCCCCTGGGGCTCGATCCCAAGCAGATCCGGCTGGTGATGAACGACACGGCCCTGGCGCCCAACTCCGGTCCGGCGGGCGGCTCGCGCTCCCAGGTGGTCACCGGCCGCGCCGTGGCCGCGGCCTGCGAGGAGCTGGTCAAGGGGCTGGCCAAGCCCGGCGGCGGCTACCGCAGCTACGAGGAGATGACGGCCGAGAACCTGCCCGTGAAGTACGCGGGCAAGTGGACCGCCCCCGGCACCGCCTGCGACGAGAACGGCCAGGGCGTGCCCTTCGTGTGCTACATGTACGGCGTGTTCATGGCCGAGGTGGCCGTGGAGCTGGCCAGCGGCAAGACCACGGTGGAGAAGATGACCCTGGTCTCCGACATCGGCAAGATCAACAACCGCCTGGTCGTGGACGGCCAGAACTACGGCGGCATCGCCCAGGGCATCGGCCTGGCGCTGACCGAGGACTACGAGGACATCAAGAAGCACTCCACCATGGTCGGCGCGGGATTCCCGTACATCAAGCAGATCCCCGACGACTTCGAGCTCATCTACGTGGAGAGCCCGCGTCCCGACGGTCCCTTCGGCGCTTCGGGCACAGGCGAGATTCCGCTCTGCGCCCCGCACCCGGCGATCATCAACGCCATCCACAACGCCTGCGGCGCGCGCATCCGTGCGATCCCGGCCCTGCCCGAGAAGGTCCTTGCCGCTCTCAAGGGCTAGCCTTATCATAACCTAAAACACCCGGGGCGGCCGGCCGATGTCGGCCGACCGCCCCGATTTTTTCCAAGCCTTTTCGGGGACGCACCATGGAACAACTCGACCTGCGACGACTGGAATCCCAATGCGTCCAGGAGGAGCCGC
>CAYUIN010000497.1:0-416 GCA_964444695.1 uncultured Desulfocurvus sp. | reverse complement strand
AGGCGGCCTGCCCGCTGCACATGGACGGCCGCGCCCTGTGCGGTTTCGTGGCCAAGGGCGACATGGCCAAGGCCTGGGGCGTGCTCAAGCGACACCTGCCCCTGCCGGGCGTGCTGGCCCGCATCTGCGACCAGCCCTGCCGCGCGGCCTGCCTGCGCGGCCAGGCGGGCGACCCCCTGCGCCTGGGCGGCCTGGAGCGGGCCGTGGCCGCCACCCCCGAACCCAAGGTGCGCACCCTGCCCCTGCCCAGGCGGCCGGGCCGCGTGCTGGTGGCCGGGGCCGGTCCCTCGGGACTGGCCGCCGCCTGGGACCTGGCCAGGAAGGGCTGGTCCGTGACCGTGGCCACGGCGGCCGAGGCCCCCGGCGGCATCCTGCGCGGCCTGGACCCGACGCGCCTGCCGCCCGAGGCCCTGGAG
>CAYUIN010000496.1:0-2690 GCA_964444695.1 uncultured Desulfocurvus sp. | reverse complement strand
CATCCTGCCGCTGCTGTTCCTGCTCTCGGCCTTCATGGTCGGCTACGCCATGGTCGTCTTCGAGACCGGGCTGGCCACCGGCTCGCTGCGCCTGGATTCGGAAATGGACGTGCTGGGGCCGCTGTCGCGCTACAGCATCTACCTCGTCGGCCTGTACCTGACCGTGCGCGTGGCGGACCTCTCCGTGCGCGGCGTGTGGGGCGCGGCCCTGGACGGCAGCATGCAGGGCAACGCCTTTTTGGTGGAGCTGGTGCTGTGCGGCCTGGTGCCCTGGCTGATGCTCACCCGGTCCCGGGTGCGGCGCTCGCGCGGGGCGCTGTTCGTCGCGGCGGGGCTCATCGTCGGCGGCGTGCTGCTGTCGCGGGTGAACGTGTTTCTCATCGGCTTCGCCCCGCCGTTCCCGGACCGGCCCTACTTCCCGTCCTTCGGGGAACTGCTGGTCACGGCGGGTTGCGTGGCGACGCTGATGTTCCTGTACCGGCTCGCGGTGACCTGGCTTCCGGTCCTCTCAGCCGCCCCCAAGGAGGAGGCATCATGAACAGAGTCACAGCAACCCTGCTCGCGGCGCTGGCCCTGTGCGCATGGGTCGCGTCCGCGCCCGCCCGGGCCGCGTCGGACCACGTGGAGCCCGTGCCCACGGCCGAGACCTTCTCGGCGCCGGACCTGGAACAGGCCCGGGCCTTCGCCCGGGAGGTCCCCGAGTTCGTGACGGACGTGCTCCTGGAAAGCCCGTACAAGCGCCGCCAGGCGGTGCTGGACAAGGGCCTGGGCGTGAAGGACGCCAAGCGCACCTTCTACCTGCTGGACAGCCCGCTGCTCAAGAAGGACTGCAAGGACCGCTACGCCCCCGTGCGCTTCATGCACGGCAAGCACATCGCCCTGGTGGACCAGGACTGCTCCGCCTGCCACCACCTGCGCCCCAAGGATCCCGAGGCGCCGGACACCGTGAGCTGCGACAGCTGCCACCAGCAGGCCTTCGATCCCCAGCACCCCGAACGCCTGGGCCTCAAGGCCGCGTATCACAACCAGTGCATCCGCTGCCACCAGGACCGGGCCGCCGGGCCCACGGGCTGCACCGAATGCCACGCCGCCAACGGCCCCGACCACAAGGACCTGGTGCGCCTGGCCGAGAACCCGGCCCCCCAGGACGTGACCCGCGAATGCCTGCGCTGCCACGAGAAGCAGGGCCAGGACATGCTGCGTTCGGCCCACTGGCTGTGGCGCGGCCCCTCGCCGTACACCGTGGAGCACAAGAAGGAGGTCATGAGCGGCAAGGCCACCAACACCATCAACAACTTCTGCATCTCCCTGCCCAGCAACGAGCCGCGCTGCACCTCCTGCCACGCGGGCTACGGCTGGAAGGACAAGTCCTTCGACTTCAGCAACCCGGAGAACATCGACTGCCTGGTCTGCCACGACACCACGGGCACGTACAAGAAGGTCCCCACCGGCGCGGGCATGCCCGATCCGGCCGTGGACCTGACGGCCGTGGCCAAGAGCGTCGGCCCCACCTCGCGCAAGACCTGCGGGGCCTGCCACATGTCCGGCGGCGGCGGCGACGCCGTGAAGCACGCCGACATGTCCAGCCAGCTGCTCTACCCCCGGCGCACCTGCGACGTGCACATGGGCGGCTACGACTTCCAGTGCCAGGCCTGCCACAAGACCACGGACCACAAGATCTCGGGCCGCAGCTCCTCGGTGCCCGTGGCCGAGGGCTCGCGCACCTGCGAGGACTGCCACACCGCCAAGCCGCACTCCGGCCAGGCCCTGCTGGACCACCACCTGAACCGGCACACCGAGCACATGGTCTGCAACACCTGCCACACGCCGCTGTACTCCAAGTGCAAGGCCACCAAGACCTATTGGGACTGGTCCCAGGCCGGCGACAAGTCCCGCAAGCCCGTCAAGGACAAGTACGGCATGGACGACTACAACTGGATGAAGGGCGAGTTCCGCTGGAAGGAGAGCGCCAAGCCCGAATACGCCTGGTACACCGGCAGCACCAAGCGCCTGCTGCTGGGCGACGTGGTGGACCTGGAGGCGGAGGTGAACATCACCGAGCCCGTGGGCCAGTTCGCCGATCCCAAGGCGCGCATCGCGCCCTTCAAGATCATGCGCGGCGTCCAGCCCGCCGACGCCAAGTTCAAGTACCTGCTGGCGCCGCACCTGTTCCCGTACAACAAGGAAGACAAGACCGCGTTCTGGAAGGGCACGGACTGGCAGGCCGCCTTCAGCGAAGGCATGAAGGTCGCCGGGCTGCCCTACAGCGGCGAATACGCCTGGGTGAAGACCCGGATGTTCTGGAAGGTCAACCACGAGGTGGCGCCCAAGGAGAACGCCCTGTCCTGCGTGCAGTGCCACGAGAGCCTGGGCGGCGAGCGCACCTGCGACCGCTGCCACCAGGACTCGCGCGAGGTCGACTTCAAGAAGCTGGCCCACCGGGGCACGGACTTCGCGGGCATGCACGCCAAGGGCCGCGACGTGAGCGACCTGATCGGCGTCACGGACTACCTCGGCTTCAAGGAACTCGGCTACAAGGGCGACCCGATCCTGTTCGGCGGCCGCTTCAAGAAGCTGCCCCTGGGCTACTCGGCGAGCGCGCCCTCCAAGGACACGCAATAGGGACCTGAACACCCCAACCCCCGCCCCGGGCGGACGGCCCTTCCCCCTCGGACCGTCCGCCCCCGGCG
>CAYUIN010000495.1:0-2692 GCA_964444695.1 uncultured Desulfocurvus sp. | reverse complement strand
GGGAAACATGGGTTCTGCATGAACGGGGTGGGCGGGCCGAGGGGGCGGGGCAGACGGAACGGGGAAAACGGGTTCAGCGCCGGGCCGGAGGGCGCAGGGCGCAAGGCGGGCAGGCGGCACCGGACGGGGCTGGCAGGACGCGGGCGAAACGCATTCCCCGACCGCCCGTCCCGCGCCCGGCCGCCCGACTCCCCCCGGGGTTGACGGACGCCACCCAATGGCGGGATGCTCCCCCCCGGGGTCACCGCGCGCTCCGGGCCACGGGCCGCGCGCCCCGCAGCCCGCGCAATTTCGTCCAAGCCTTCCCCGGGCGGGCGGGCTAGGGTCCGGGCATGGAACAGAGGTGTTGAAGATGGGACGGGCGCAGGCCAACGACTTCCAGTTCACCGCCGCAAAGGGCGGCGTCGGCGTCACCGTGCTCAACGCGCGGATGTCCGACTTCGCCTACGCCAAGCACGCCCACGAGGAATTCGCCCTGGGCGTGACCCTCGCGGGCGTGCAGGAATTCGCCTGCCGGGGCGCCGCCTTCTGCAGCCGCCCGGGAGACGTCATCCTGTTCAACCCCGGAGACGTGCACGACGGCAGGCCCGGCAAGGGCACGGCACTGCGCTACACCATGCTCTACCTGGACCCCGCCGAATTCCTGCCGCTCATCGGCTGCGCCGCCACCAAGGACGCCGCCGGATGCAGGATCGGCCAGCCCCACTTCCAGGACCCGGCCCTGCGCAGGCTGATCCTCGAGACCGCCAGCCTGGCGACGGCGGGCGCACGCAGCGGCCTGGAATACGAAGACCGCCTCTGCGAGATGGCCGAACGGCTGGCCCGGCGCATGGGCATCTTCGCCCCCGGCACACGCACCCGCAGCAAGGACCCCGCCCTGCTGCGCGCCAGGGACCGCATCCACGACACACCCGACGCCGCACTGTCCATCGACGACCTGTGCCGCGTGGCGGGCGTCTCCAAATTCCACTTCATCCGACTGTTCCGCAGCCAATTCGGACTCACGCCGCACAAGTACGTCCTCAACCACAGGATCAACAAGGCCAGGGAAGCCCTGGCCCGCGGCGGCTCGCCAACGGACATCGCCCTGGACTGCGGATTCTTCGACGCCAGCCACCTGCACCGCCACTTCAAGCGGGCCTTCGGCGTCTCCCCCGGGCAGTACCAGGCACAACTGGAACGCCAGGGACTCCCATGCTCGGAATCGTCGCCTACTGCTTCGGCGTGATGTACACGCCCGGCCCCGTCAACATCCTCAGCCTGCACGCCGGAACACAACGCCCCGCCCGCGCCCACGCCGCCTTCTGCCTCGGCGTGGCCTGTGCCCTGTACTTCTGGTTCCTCGTCTCCGGGTACGCCGGGGGCGCCCTGGTCAACGAACACACCATGCCCCTCGTGGCCGCGCCCGGCAGCTGCTTCATCGCCTGGCTGGCCGTAAAGATCATCCGCGCACCCGTCGCCCTCGACCCCGGCGCCGCCTCCGCTCCCGTCCTGACCTTCAAGGACGGCCTGCTGATGCAGCTGCTGAACCCCAAATCCTTCATGGCCGTGCTGCCCGTGACCACCATCCAGTTCCCGGCCTCGGGCATCCAGGGCCCCGCCATCGCCGCCGCCTCCGCACTGCTCTGCGCCATGGCCTTCGGCGCGCCCATGGCCTACACCCTGCTCGGCGCCGCCCTCGCCCGCCGCACCGGAAACACCACCCCCCTGCGACACCTGAACACCGCCATGGGCCTTTTGCTGCTCGCCGTGGCCGCCGACGTGGCCTACCGGCACGTCTACCTCCCCCTGCGCTGAACAGCCCGAAAAACCACGCAAAAGAAGAGGGCATCCGGAACCCGGATGCCCTCGTGAAATCGTGGTGGAGCTGGACAGAATCGAACTGACGGCCTCTTGAATGCCATTCAAGCGCTCTCCCAACTGAGCTACAGCCCCACGCTTTTGGGAAGCACAAACTGTCCCAACACGACCGCAAAGTCAACAGAAAATTCCCAAAATTTCATCCGCCGAAAATCGCCCCGCATTCCGCCCCCTTGAACGAATATCCGAAGATGCCTAAAGTTTTCACGTCGCCAGGCCGATACCATGACGAGGGGGAAACACATGAGTACATCGAAAATCCAAGGGGCACTTGCCGTGGACGCCGAGGGCTTCTCCCTCGCCGAAAGCGCCAAGCCCAAGCCCATCGCCGAAACCGAGGCCGAGACCGCAACGCGCAGTCCCATGGAAGACTACGTGGTCTCCCTGTCCGAAATCGCCAAGGAAATCCAAAACGGCGACAACCCGTTCGCCGCCGCACTGGCCAAGGCCTCCGGCCAGTCCTCCGACTCCGAGGAGGACTCCGCAGACCAGGACCCCGTCATCCGCTCCATCAAAAGCCAGATCGCCCGGGTCAAGGCCGAGATCGCACGCCTCAAGCAAAGCGATATGCCCCAGGACACCAAACAGAAACATATCGCCCTCAAACAAAACCAACTGACCGAACTCCAAAACCAACTCCAACAGGCCCTGGAAGAAAAACTCAAAAACCAGGGCTCCACCACCGCCACCGGCTTCTACGCCACCGGCTCGCTGACGTAACGCAGCGCGCCGCCCAAGGGGGTGGACCGGCTGACGGGGGGGGCTGTCGTTAGGGAGGGCCTCCGGCGGCTTAAGGGCTTTCGCCCTTAAGAATCCCGAGATGGGCGGCCTG
>CAYUIN010000494.1:0-2692 GCA_964444695.1 uncultured Desulfocurvus sp. | reverse complement strand
GCGAGCTTAGGAATGGGGAGAGCAGAGATAGCGCCCTGGCCGCCGGAGGCATTCTCCTTCGCGGCCGCTACCGCCCCGCGCCTAGGAGGCCGCGCCGGGTTCGAAGCCGATGGCGGCGATGGCCTTCTTGACGGCTTCGAGGTCGAAGTCGCCTTCGATCTTGGCGTTGGCCTGTTCCAGGCTGACGCTGACGTCGGTGACGCCGGGGACCTTCTTGACGGCTTCGGTGACGCTGGCCACGCAGTGGCCGCAGGACATGCCCTTGACTTCGAGGGTGGTCATGGCTGGTTCTCCTTAGCTTTGGGCCGCGATCCAGTCCTGGGCCTGTTCGAGGTCCAGGGTGCCGGTGTAGATGGCGCGGCCCGTGATGGCGCCTTCCAGGCCGATTGCGGCCAGGGGATGCAGGGCCTTGATGTCGTCCAGGGTGTGCACGCCGCCCGCGGCGATGACCGGCAGGCTGGTGCTGCGGCAGAGTTTTTCCAGGGCCGCGACGTTGACGCCGGTCTGCATGCCGTCGCGGGCGATGTCGGTATAGATGATGAAGGCCGCGCCTTGTGCTTCCAGGCGGGGGATGACTTCGGTGACGTTTTGTCCGGCGTCCTCGACCCAGCCCTTGGTCTTCAGGGCGCCGTCCACGGCGTCCAGGGACACGCCGATCTTGCCGGGCAGCGCGGCGCAGAGCTCGCCGAACAGGTCCGGGTCGGCCAGGGCCATGGTGCCGATGATCAGCCGGGCGACGCCCGCCTCGACGTAGGCCTGGGCGGTGGCCAGGTCGCGGATGCCGCCGCCGAGCTGGACGGGGATCTCCAGTGCGGAGCAGATGTCGCGCACCAGGGAGAAGTTGCGCGGCCTGCCGGAAAACGCGCCGTCGAGGTCGACGACGTGCAGGGTGCGGGCGCCCTTAGCGGCCCAGAGCTGGGCCATTTCCAGGGGGCTGTCGGCGAAGACGGTGACCTGGTCGGCCAGGCCCTGCTTGAGGCGGACGCACTTGCCGTCCTTGATGTCCACTGCGGGGAAGACGATCACAATCCGAGCTCCTTCACTCCCTGGGCCAGGCCTTCGCGGGCCAGGTCCAGGGCGCTGATCCATTTGCCGCCCCGGTCGATGAACTTGCCCGCGTCGAGGAAGTTGGCGGTCAGGGGCTGTTGGGTTTCCTCGAAGCGGTAGCGCCAGGCGAAGGATTCGCCGCGCACGTCGAGCAGGTACAGGGACAGGGTCACGGAGGCGGGCTCGCGCACGGAGACGTCGCTGCCCTGGCGCTCGCGCCATACGGTGAGCTGGGGCACGAGCAGCCAGTCCACGTCCAGGCAGCGGCCCACGGCCAGCCAGTGGTCGAAGGCCCGGCCGGAGCCTTGTTCGCTTGCCAGTACGGTCTCGGCGCACTGGCGCACGGCCGGGGGTCCGAGCAGGGTGCGGCCGGTGGCCTTGGACAGTTCGTCCATCAGCACGATGTCCAGCTGGGTCAGGACCTTGGGCTGCACGGTGGTCTCGTCCTCGGGGATGTAGCCGCCGAGGAGCTGGGCCGTGGAGCGCGGCTGGGCGAACCCGGCCACGGCCATGGTGCCCTGCGGACCTTCCAGGGGCGCGGCGTTGCGCTTGCAGCCCCCGGCGGCCAGGGCCAGGGCCAGGGCCAGCGCGGCCAGCGCCAGGATGCGCGGGAAGCGCGGGGTACGGGTGCGGTACTGCATCAGTCCAGGCTCCCCTTGGTGCTCAGCACCCCCTCGCGGGCCAGGGACGCGGCCTGGCGGAGCGCCAGCCCGAAGCCCTTGCAGGCGGACTCCAGCAGGTGGTGCCCGTTGCGGCCGTAGAGGTAGTTGATGTGCAGGTTCATGCCCGCGCGCTGGGCCACGGACTTGAAGAATTCGCGCCAGACGTCCTTTTCCTCCCCGGCCACCAGGGCGGGGACGGGCTCGTCGTTGTAGACCAGGTAGGGCCTGCCGGAGATGTCGATGGCGACCTCGGTCAGGGCCTCGTCCATGGGCACCTTGGCCAGGCCGATGCGGGCGATGCCCTTCTTGTCGCCCAGGGCGTCGGCGATGGCCTGTCCCAGGCACAGGCCCACGTCTTCCAGGCTGTGGTGGGCGTCCACCTCCACGTCGCCCTTGCAGGACAGCGAGAGGTCCATGCCCGCCCAGAAGGCGACGAGCGTGAGCATGTGGTCGGCGAAGCCGATGCCGGTGGCGATCTCGGTCTTGCCGCTGCCGTCGAGGTCCAGGGCGATCTCGATGACGGTTTCCTTTGTGGCCCGGTCGTAGCGGGCCGTGCGGGTGCTCATGGCTGTGCTCCGTGGTCGGTGATGTGCCGGAATGATCCGTATCCGTATAGGATGCCTCTTTTTCGCCGCGCAGTCAAAACCCGCCCCGGGGTGCCGGGGCGGGTTCAGGACGGCGGCGGGCGGGGCTAGGCCCCCGCGGCGCCGGACTCTTCGGGCTCTTCGGCGGCCTCTGGGGCAGGCTTCTTGCCGAAGAAATGGGCCAGCCAGATGCCGATCTCGTAGAGCACGATGAGCGGCACGGCCATCAGGGCCTGGGACGCGGGGTCCGGCGGAGTCAGCATGGCGCCGACGATGAACGCGCCGAGGATGGCGTATTTGCGCTTGGAGCGCAGGCCCTTGGAGCTGACGATCCCCAGGCGAGCCAGGAAGAACAGCACCAGGGGCAGCTCGAAGGCGATGCCGAAGGCGAACAGCAGC
>CAYUIN010000493.1:0-2696 GCA_964444695.1 uncultured Desulfocurvus sp. | reverse complement strand
CCCTTTTTTCCGCTGGAAAAAGGGGTTCCCCCTCCCTCACCCTCTCCCGGTTCACCTCGGCGCCGGGGCTACGGTTCGCTGGGGCCGTGGATGATGGTGCAGATTTCGGCCAGGGCGGAGAGGGGGTCTTTGTGTTGGAAGATGTTGCGGCCGATGACGGCGCCTGCGGCTCCGGCCTCGATGCCTTCGGCGAGGTTCTTTTTGAAGGATTCCCAGTGGGGTTGTCCGGGGCCGCCGGCCAGGAGCACGGGCACGGGGCAGGTGGCCACGGCCAGTGCGAAGCGTTCGCGTTCGCCGGAGTACGGCACGCAGACCAGGTCCGCGCCCAGTTCGCCGCCCAGGCGGATGCAGTGTGCGATGAGCGAGGGGTCCAGTTCGTTCACGATCTGCCCGCCGCGCGCGTAGATCACGGCCATCACGGGGATGCCGATGGCGTGGGCCTCGTCGGTGATCATCCCGAAGTCGGTGAGCATCCTGTCTTCGAGGTCGTTACCGATGTTGACGTGCAGGGACACGGCGTCCGCGCCCAGGCGCAGGGCCTCGTTCAGGGAGCAGACCAGGCTTTGGTTGTAGGTCGGCAGCCCGTGTTTGGTGCCTGCGGAGAGCTGGATCACCACCTGTTTGCCCAGGTCGATGCCGCCCACGCTGGCCCGGGCCAGGCCCTTGTTCAGGACCACGCCCTGCACCGGCAGGGTGGCGATGCCGCCGAGCAGCGTCGGGAACTCCGTGATCCCGGGAATCATGCCCTCGCTGGCCCCGTGGTCCATGGCCAGGATGAGCGACTTCGCGCTCTTGGGGTCGAACAGGCGTCCAAGCCGCCGCATGGTGCCGATCATGGCTGATCCTTTTTGGTTGTGGTGTGGGCTGGGAATCGGGAGAGGGGGGAGAAGGACCCTTTTTCTGGCGGAAATAAGGGTCCTTCTCCCCCCTTTCCCGAACCCTCTCCCCCCTCATCCCCAAAAACCGCTCTTTGTTGGGGCGGGGTGTTGAAAGGGGATGATGAACCGAAAATTCGGGCGAGGTCAACACCGGCGGGGAGGGAGGCGGGCTGTGGGCTTGCGCGGGGGGCGGCGCTGGTCTAGGGTCGGCCTCCCCGAGAACCTTGCAGCCAGGAGGAGCAACATGTTCGTCGTGACCGTGACCTATGTCGTGCCCATCGAGGAAGTGGACGCCGTGCTCGGCGCGCATCGGGAGTTCCTGCGGCGGCAGTACGAGGCCGGAATCTTCCTGGCATCCGGGCCGCAGGAGCCGCGCACCGGCGGGGTAATCCTGGCCCGGGCCGAGACCCGCGCGGCACTGGACGCCGTGCTGGCGCAAGATCCCTTTGCCCACGCCGGGGTGGCGCGTTACGATGTCACCGAGTTCCATCCGATCATGACCTGTCCCGAGCTGGACTTCCTCAAGCAGTCCTAGCCCGGGCGAACCCGCCGCAACGCGCGCCGGAGGCAGCACCGTGTCCGATTTCTCCAAACAAGGCTTCGTGTTCGTCACCTGCGCGGGCGGCGTCGAGCCCGTCCTCGAAGCCGAACTCCGCGCCCTGGGCATGAAGCCCGAGGCCGTCCGGCCCCTGGGCGTCGCCCTGCGCGGCACGCTGGACGACTGCCTGCGCCTGAACCTCCACCTGCGCACGGCGCACCGCGTGCTCTTCGAGGTCCGCCGCTTCAAGGCCGCCAACGCCGACGAGCTCTACTACGAACTCATGCGCCTGCCCTGGGAGGAAACCATCGCCGAAGACGGCTACCTGACCGTCGTCTCCAGCGTGGACAACCCCACCATCCGCGACGCCCGCTTCGCCAACCAGCGCGTCAAGGACGCCGTCGTGGACCGCGTGACCGCACACCGCTCCCGCCGCCCGGACTCCGGGCCGGACAAGACCGGCGTCGTCCTCTCCCTGCACTGGCAGGGCCGCACCGCCTCCATCTCCATCGACACCACCGGCGACCCGCTGTCCAACCGCGGCTACCGCACCATGCCCCACAGCGCGCCGATGCGCGAATCCATCGCCGCCGCCTGCCTGCTGGCCTCCGGCTTCCAGGGCAAAGGACACCTGGTCAACCCCATGTGCGGCTCCGGCACCCTGGCCATCGAGGCCGCCCTCATCGGCACCGGCACCGCCCCGGGACTGCTGCGCGACCACTTCGCCTTCCAACACCTGCTGCCCTTCGAACCCACCCGCTGGAACGCCCTGCGCGACCAGGCCCGGTCCATGATCCGAAACGCGCCCGGCGGCCAAATCATCGCCACCGACCACGATCCCGAAGCCATCCAGGCCGCCAAGACCAACGCCGCACAGGCCCACATGGACCAGTACATCACCTTCGATACCTGCGACTTCCAGCAAACCGACGTGCCTGAACCCGTGCACCGCCAAACCAACCTCTGCATCGCCAACCCCGAATACGGCGTGCGCCTGGGCAACCCCCAGGAACTCGAAGCCACCTACAAAACCCTCGGCGACTTCCTCAAAAACAACTGCCAAGGGTACACCGGCGCCATCTTCACCGGAAACCTCGCCCTGGCCAAACACATCGGCCTGCGCACCAAAACCCGCCTGCCCCTCAAAAACGGCCCCCTCGACTGCCGCCTGCTGCTGTATGACCTGTATTCGGGGAGTAGGAAGAAGGCGTAGGAAGACTGGGAGAGGGGGAGGGGAACCCCTTTTTCCAGCGGAAAAAAGGGGTTCCCCTCCCCCTCTC
>CAYUIN010000492.1:0-2703 GCA_964444695.1 uncultured Desulfocurvus sp. | reverse complement strand
TGGACACGGCCCGGGCGCGCGGCGCCGACCCGGCTAGGCCTGCGGGCGGATGACCTCGATCCCGCCCATGTACGGGCGCAGGGGCTCCGGCACCACCACGGAGCCGTCGGCCTGCTGGTAGTTCTCCAACACGGCCACCAGCGTGCGGCCCACGGCCAGACCGGAGCCGTTCAGGGTGTGCACGTACTCGCTCTTCTTCTCGCCCTTGCGCTTCATGCGCATGTTCCCGCGCCGGGCCTGGAAGTCCTCGCAGTTGGAACACGAGGAGATCTCGCGGAACTTGCCCTGCCCAGGCAGCCAGACCTCGATGTCGTACGTCTTGGCAGCAGAGAAGCCCATGTCGCCCGTGCACAGCGTCACCGTGCGGTGACAGAGGTTCAGGCGGCGCAGCACCGCCTCGGCGTTCCCGCGCATCTCCTCCAGGGCGGCGTAGGAGTCCTCGGGCCGCTCGAAGCGCACCATCTCCACCTTCTGGAACTGATGCATGCGGATCAGGCCCTTGGTGTCCTTGCCGTAGGAGCCCGCCTCGGAGCGGAAGCACGGCGTCCAGGCCGTGTACTTGAGGGGCAGCTCCTCCTCGGGGATGGTCTCGTCGCGGTGCAGGTTGGTCACCGGCACCTCGGCGGTGGGGATCAGGAAATATTCGCTGTTTTCCAGCTTGAAGAGGTCGTCGGCGAACTTGGGCAGCTGGCCCGTGGCGGTCATGGTGTCGCGGTTGACGATGACCGGCGGCAGCACCTCGCGGTAGCCGTGCTCCATGGTCTGCATGTCCAGCATGAAGTTGGCCAGGGCGCGCTCCAGCCGGGCGGCCCAGCCGTGGTAGACCACGAACCGGCTGCCCGCCAGCTTGGCCCCGCGCTCGAAGTCCAGCCCGCCCAGGGCGGCGCCCAGCTCCCAGTGCTCCCTGGGCTGGAAGTCGAACTCCGGCGGCGTGCCCCAGCGCGACAGCTCGGGGTTGTCGTTCTCGTCGGCGCCGTCGGGCACGCTGGCGTGGGGGATGTTGGGCACGGTCACCAGCCACTGCTGCACCCCGTCGTCCACCACGCGCAGCTCCTCGTCCAGGGCCTTGATGCGCTCGCCCACCTCGCCCACGCGGGCGATGAGGTCGGAGGCGTCCTGCCCCTGGCGCTTGCGCAGGCCGACCTCCTTGGAGGCGGCGTTGCGTTCGGCCTTGAGGGTTTCGGTTTCCTGGATCAGGGCGCGACGGGTCTCGTCCATGGCGAAAAAGGCGTCCAGGTCCACGGCGGACCTGCGCCGGGCCAGGGCTTCGCGCACCGTATCGGGGTTGCTGCGGATGAACTTCAGATCGAGCATTGGGGGCTTCCCTCCGGGCGTGGCGCCCGCCTGGGGTGTGGGTTGCGGCGCGCCTGCCGCGCCGAGGGCCAAGCTATACTGGATGCGCGCCTAGCGCGCAAGGGCGCGGACCCGGACCAGCAGGCCCAGCACGGCGTCCTGGCCCTCCTGCCCCGGGTCGAAGCGCCGGGCGGCGGCCTCCAAAAGCTCCAGGGCCCGCCCCGGCTCGCTCAGGGCCATGGCCGCCCCGGCTCCGTGCAGGGCGTCTGCGGGCAGCCCGCCGGGCAGGGTCAGGCACCGGTCGAAGGCGCGCAGGGCCGGGGCATGCTCGCCGCGCGCGGCGGCCCGCCGTCCCAGCTTGCGCCAGGGCCGCACCTCGTCCGGGGCGAGGTCGCGGGCGGCCTCGTAATGCGCGCGGGCCCGGGCCGGGTCCTGGGCCTCCACGGCCTCGCCCCGGGCCACGGCCAGCTGCATGCGCCCGCGCCTGCGGGCCCAGGCCAGGGCCTCGTCCAGGGAGCCGTCCGGCGGCAGGGCGATGTCCTTGTCCAGCACGCGCAGGCGGTTTTGCACGTAGCGCACGGGGTCGCGCCGGGCCAGGCCGGTGATGTGCGCCGCCGGGGCGGGGCCTGCGCCAGGGGCGCCCCGCTCCTGCCCGGGCTCGCGGCGCACGAAGTAGTCCGCCGTCACGCGGTCCACGTGCAGCGGCGCGGCGATGGCGGCCATGCGCCGCCACAGGTCCCAGTCCAGAAGCACGTCCAGGGACTCGTCCATGCCCCCGGCCTCGCGGAACAGGGCCCGGTCGTGGACCACGGAGATGCCCGTGATGCGGTTGTATTCCAGCAGGTCCGCCAGGGTCGCGGGGGCGCTGTAGACCAGCTCGCGGCGCACCTCGAGCCAGCCGCCCCGGTCGTCGGGCTCCTGCTCCACGCGCTCGGCGTTGGAGAAGGCCCAGCGCGCCCCGGGCGACGCGTCCAGGGCCTCCAGCAGCACGGCCAGGTGCTCCGGCCGCCAGGCGTCGTCGTCGTCCAGGTACGCCACGAAGGCCCCGCGCGAGGCGGCGTAGGCCTTGTTCACGGCCGCGCCCTTGCCGCCGGGGCTCCCGGCCTCCAGCAGGCGGATGCGCGGGTCGCCCAGGCGCTCCAGCAGGGGCGCGGGCGAGGGGCCGCCGTCGACGGCCAGCACAAGCTCCCAGCGCCGCTGGGTCTGGGCCAGCACCGAGGCCAGCGCCACGGGCAGCAGCTCCAGCCTGTCGCGCGTGCTCATGAGCACGGAAACCAGGGGGCCGTCCGGGGCCGTCGCGCGTTGGTGGTCCATGTCCCTCCCGGGGCCAGGGGTTTGAAATAGCACCAGTCTTAGGGGCATACCGCCCCGCGCCGCCAAAGGCAATGCCCGCGCGCGGGCCGGGCCGGG
>CAYUIN010000491.1:0-2747 GCA_964444695.1 uncultured Desulfocurvus sp. | reverse complement strand
CCACCGGCTCTTCATGTAGCACAAGGGCGGCTCCCCAAGCCGCCCTTGTGCTTAGGGAGCTTCACAACGCCACCGCCTCCAGATACCCCAGCACATCCTCCTCCCAAACCCACACGCCCCGAACCTTCCCGCATCGAAACGCCGGAATCTTCCCCCCGTTGATTAGGTTGTAGAAGTGGCTCTTGGAGCAGTTCAGGATTTCGCAGGCCTGCTTCCAATTCAGTTTGCGTCCCTTGGTCTTGTCCATGGTCATCTCCTTTGGTTGAACCAGTCCGGACGGGTGCCGGAGCCGGGCAGGGGTTGCGGGGTGGGGGTGAGGCCGCGCGGGGTGCGGGCGGCCTGTCTGGGCTTGGGGGTCGGGCGTTTCCAGTTGCGCAGGTCCAGCTCGTAGGCGGCGACCAGGGCCATGACCTCGCAGTCCCAGAAGTGGTTGTCCTTGCCCTCGGGGCAGAGCCAGCAGAGCTTCTTGTCGTCGAAGTACTCGGTAGTCATCTCGCGGGTGTATTCGTCGGTGACGCCCGCGTGCAGGTGGAAGGCACCGGGGTCGTCGGGGGCGATCTGGAGCTTGGCGGCCAGGTCGTTCTTGAAGAAGGTCGTATCCACCTTCCAGAGCACGAGGCCGCCGGGGATCTTCGCCTTGGTGCCCGGGTAGAACTCCTGCGGGGCGTAGCGCACGGGCGTGGCCTGGGTGCGTTTGCCCTGGTACGGGAACAGGCGGCCCCGGTGCTTGGCGCAGAAGGCGTAGACGTCCTTGGTGCGGGTGCCCATGGCGTCCTGCACGGCCAGGCGTACGCGGTGCTCGGTGCCCTCGCGGTCGCGGTAGACGTTCCGGAACAGCACCCGCTCCAGGGCCGCGAAGGTCGGCACGCTGCCCGCCTGGACCAGCCAGCTCTCCTCCTCGCCCCCCCAGCCGAAGGCGCGGATCACGTACCGGAAATAGCGCTTCTGCGAGTCCACGCCCGCCACCAGCGCGGCCACGCGGGGCCGCCCGTCGGCGTCCGGGCCGGGCACCACGCCGCGCGGGCGGTCGTCGCACAGGGCCTTCACCGCGTCCTCGGTGCGCTGCACGTCGTAGGCGCGCCACGGCTCGGCCTTGTACTGGTTCATGAAGTTCTTGAGGTCGTCGCGGTTGCCGCTCTTCTTCCAGCGCAGGAAGGCCGCCGCGACCTCGGACAGGGACACGAAGTAGGACAGCCAGGCCGGGATGTGGAAGCCGACCTTGGCCGGGCGGTGCGCGCGGAGCTGCGCCGTCAGCTCCAGGCCCGTGCCCCGCGCCCGCCACTGGCCCAGGCGCACGGCCTTGTCGCGGTCGTTGTCGTCCCAGCAGGAGCCGCAGGTTTCGCATTCGTACCAGGCCAGCCGCCGGGCTTGCACGGCCTCGGGGTCGCGCTTCAGGGCCTCGTCCTGCGGCCACTTGATGCGGTCGAACTCCATGAGCTGCCACACGCCGCAGTGCGGGCAGCGCACCCAGTAGTCGAAGACGGTCTGCGCCTCCTCGGTCAGCGCGCGCCAGATGGGGCCGCCCTCCACCGTGGGCGTGGATATCTTCCAGATCTTGCGCTTGCGCCGCCAGGTGGTGGTGCGCTTCTCGGCCAGGGATTCGCTGGAGGCCTCGTTCTTGGGGTTCTGGTACTTGTCCAGCTCGTCGAGCACGAGGTAGCGGATGGGCTTGTTGCCCAGGCGCGACACGGAGCCCGACCAGCCGAGGTAGATGGTCATGTGCGCCAGGTTGATGCGCAGGCTGCTGGTGTCGTCCGCCTGCCCGGTGAGGTAGGTGCGCAGGCGCGGGCTGGCCTCCAGCATGGGCGCGATGCGGTCCTGGGCGTTCTCCTTGGCCGTGATGCGGTCCGGGAAGACGTACATCGCCGGGCCGGGCGCGCGGTCCACGGCGTAGGCCACGCAGTTGTGGATGGCCTCGGAGCCGCCCGTCTGCGGGGTCTTGCAGACGATGACCGTCTCCACCGAGGGGAAGAAGGAGGCGTCCATCACCCCGGCCATGTAGGGCGTGACCTCGTTGTGCCAGCGCCCGGGGATGGACGATTGGTGCACGATGCGGTGCTTCTCCGCCCAGCGGCTCACGGGCATGGGCCTGCGCCTGCGCAGCACCTTGCGCTCGCCGGGGGAGAAGCGGAAGCGGTGCGTCAGCGCTCCGCCGACCTCGCGCATCCTCCGGGCCACGGCCTCGTACACGGACTCCGGAAGCCAGCCCGGCAGCCCGACGACGCGGTACGTCCTATTCGTCCGTGGTCTGGGCATCATCCGCCGCGTCCTCGCCGAAGGTGACCTCGAAATCCGCCGGGGCGGCGTATTCGTTCAGCGCGCCGTCGAGCATGGCCTCGAAGCGCTCCAGGAACTCCTGGGACTTGCGGGGATCCCCGCCCACGAGCTGGATCAGGTCCAGGACGTGCATCTCCACAGCCTGGCGGATGCCGGATTCCAGGACCACGGCCCGCCCGGCCAGCTCCAGCTCCACGTCCTCGCGCGGGATGTAGCGCCCGCGCTCGACCTCCGCCCGGAAGCGGATCCGCGCCGTCTCCTCCTCGATCTTGCAGATGGTGGCCTCCTGCCTGCGCCGGGCCAGCTCCTTGTTGCGGTCGGCCTCGCCTGCGGGCGGCGCGGTCAGCGGCAGGGTCTCGGCGTAGGCGTCCACGGCGGCGCGGGAGAACCCGCCCCCCGGCAGCCGCGCCAGCAGCCCGGACTTCACATCCTGGTACAGCTTCGACTTCCTCACCTTGCGCCCGCCCGCC
>CAYUIN010000490.1:0-2748 GCA_964444695.1 uncultured Desulfocurvus sp. | reverse complement strand
AGCCGAAGGCCCGACCCGGACCCAGCAGCCTCGCCACGACGCCTTCGACAGGGAGCTGGACCGCCTCTGCGCGGTGTTCGAGGCCTCGGGGCAGGTCGACCCGTCCGCCGTGACCTCGCGCTCGGGGCACTACCTGGACGACAAGGCCCTGGAATACGGCGACTACATCGGCTTCGGCGCCCTGCAAGGCGGCTCCGGCCCCCCAAAATAGCCCGCCCGCGCCCCGGCGGCCCCGCCGCCCGGGCGGCGCCTGTGCGGAACCGGCGACACGAGAAACGGCCTTCGCCGGGACCAGTTTCCCGGGTTCCGGCACGCCCCGCAATGCTTGCGCCCGCCGCCATCGCCGCCCCCACGGCGCGGGGTTTCCCGGGGCGGCCCGCACGACCCGCGATTTCATTTGACGCTCTCCCACGGGCTGCATATGTGATTTCGATGTAGTCACTCAGTCGGCCCGGCCCGGGCCGCTTCGCGAGGGTTCCGTCCGCCATGCACCGCTCCCGCCCCCGACGCTCCACTTCCCGGCCGCGCGCCGCACTCGTCCTGATCCTGACCTGCGCCACCGCCCTGCTCTGCGCCTGCGGCGGGGAAAGCAGCGGCAACGCGGGCAAGGGCGCCCGCCCCGTTCCCGTGTCCGTGGCCCAGGCGACGGTCAAAGCCGTGGCCCTGGAGCTGCGCGGCGTGGGCACGGTCCAACCCCTGGCCTCGGTGTCCGTGACGCCCCGCGTGGGCGGGATGATCGTGCGCCAGTCCGTCAGCGACGGACAGCTGGTGCGCCAGGGCGAGCCGCTGTTCCAGATCGACCCCCGGCCCCTGCAGGCCAAGCTGCGCGAGGCCCAGGCCGTGCTGACCCGCGACCAGACCTCCCTGGAACAGGCCCGGCGCGACCAGCGCCGCCTGGAAGACCTGGCCCGCCAGGCCGCAGTGAGCGAGGACCAGTACGAAAAGGCGCGCACCGACGCCGCCGGGCTGGCCGCCACCGTGGAGATGGACAAGGCCGCCATCGAGCAGATCCAGCTGGAGCTGGAATACACGGACATCCGCGCCCCCATCTCCGGGCAGGCGGGCAAGGTCCTGGTCCAGCGCGGCAGCATCATCGAGGCCGACGACCAGAACGCCATGCTGCTCATCAACCAGCTCTCGCCCATCGCCGTGGACTTTTCCGTGCCCGAGCAGCACCTGCCCGCCATCCGCGAGCGCATGCGCCACGGCCGCCCGCCCGTGCTGGCCCTGCCCACCGGGGACACGGGCGAGCCCGAGCGCGGCGAACTGACCGCCATGGACAACGCCGTGGACAAGGCCACCGGCACCATCGGCCTGCGCGCCGTGTTCGAGAACGCCGAGGGCCGCCTGTGGCCCGGGCAGTTCACCCGCGCGACCCTGGTCCTGGGCGAGCTGCCCGGCGCCGTGGTGGTGCCCTCGGCCGCCGTGAACGTCGGCGTGGACGGGCCGTACTGCTACGTGGTGGGACCGGAGAACAAGGCCCAGCAGCGCAAGGTGGTCATGGGCCCCGTGGCCGACGACGAGACCGTCATCGCCTCCGGCGTGGCCGAGGGCGAGACCGTGGTCGTCCAGGGCCAGCTGCGCCTGAAGCCCGGCACGGCCGTCTCCTTCCAGCGGCCCGGCGGCCAGGACGAGCCCGCCCCCGCCCCGCAACCCGCCGCCCCGGCCAGCTGAGGTCCCCCGTGAACATCTCGCGCCTGTTCGTGGAACGCCCGGTGATGACCACCCTGGTCATGCTCGGGGTGCTGGTCTTCGGGCTGATGAGCTACCGGCTGTTGCCCATCAACAACCTGCCCAACGTGGACTTCCCGACCATCGAGGTCTCGGCCTCGCTGGCGGGCGCCAGCCCCGAGACCATGGCCTCCTCCGTGGCCTCGCCGCTGGAAAAAGAGTTCTCGGCCATCGCCGGGCTCCAGTCCATCACCTCCGAGAGCTACCAGGGCACCACCCGCGTGACCCTGGAATTCGACCTCAACCGCAACATCGACGACGCCGCCCTGGACGTGCAGTCGGCCATCTCCTCGGCCATGCGCTGGATGCCCGAGGGCATGAGCACCCCGCCCTATTTCCGCAAGGTCAACCCGGCGGCGGCGGGCATCCTGTACATCGCCGTCAGCTCGCCCACGCTGCGCCTGTCCGAGGTCACGGAATACGCCGAGACCATCATGGCCCAGCGCATCTCCATGGTCTCCGGCGTGGCCCAGGTCAACGTCTACGGCTCGCAGAAATACGCCGTGCGCATCCGCGTGGACCCGGAGGTCCTGGCGGCGCGCGGCATCGGGCTGGACGAGGTCATGGGCGCGGTGCAGCGGGCCAACGTCAACCTGCCCACGGGCACCGTGTCCGGCCCGGGGCGGGAATACACCGTGCGCTCCACCGGCCAGCTGATGGACGCCTCGGCCTTCAAGCCGCTGGTGGTCAGCTACGTGGACGGCTCGCCCGTGCGCCTGGGCGACCTGGCCGTGGTCGAGGACGGCGTGGAGAACGAGCGCCGCAGCAACACCTTCGACGGCAACCCGGCCATCATCCTGGCCATCAACCGCCAGCCCGGGTCGAACACGGTGCAGATCGTGGACGACGTGATGCGGCTGATGCCCTCGTTCCGCTCGCAAATCCCGGCCAGCGTGGACCTGAGCGTGATGTACGACCGCTCGCAGTCCATCCGCGAGTCCGTGCACGACGTGCAGTTCACGCTGTACCTCGCGGCCTGCCTGGTGATCATGGTCATCTTCCTGTTCCTGCGCAGCC
>CAYUIN010000489.1:0-2758 GCA_964444695.1 uncultured Desulfocurvus sp. | reverse complement strand
AGCCGCCGAGCATGGCGATGGTCTTGAGGTCGGCCTGGATGCCCGCCCCGCCGCCGGAATCGGAACCGGCGATGGTCAGGATGACGGGCGGCGTCTGCTCGCTCATGGGTTCTCCTCCCCCTCCCCCTCCGTGGCGGTCGCGGGGTCGCGCACGGCCCGCAGGCGCAGGCCCGAGCAGGCCAGCACGGCCAGGGCATAGGATGTCGTTTGCAGGTACAGGGCCATGTGGAAGACCAGGCCCGCTGCCAGGGCCTGCTCCCGGTCCACGCCGTACAGGGCCAGGGCCGCGACCATGATGGCCTCGAAGACCCCCACCCCGCCCGGCGACGAGGGCGCGGCCATGCCCGCCGCGCCCAGGGCGAACACGGCCAGGGTCTGGGCCGCGCCCAGGTCCAGGCCCGCGCCCCAGGGCAGCAGGCAGAAGAACTGCAGGGCGTACAGAGACCAGGTACCCACCCCATAGGCCAAAAGGACCAGGAAGAACCGGCCCGCGCCCGGCCGCGACAACTGCTCCACCATGTCCGAGGCCATGGAGCGCAGGCTGCGGAAGTGCGCCAGCCGCACCAGGACCCGGCCCAGGGACGGCCGGATGCGGATGGCCGCGACCACGACCCACATGGCCGTGATGATCCCGGCCAGGGGCAGGACCACGGACAGCCGCCGCTGGAGCAGGGCCGCGGCCGCGCCCACCACCAGCAGCATGTGCAGGTCCGAGAAGCGCTCCCAGAAGACCATGCCCAGGGTCTCGCCCATGCTCATGCCGCCCTTGCGGCTCAGGTAGAGGGACTTGGCGGCCTCGCCCATCTTGGCCGGGAGGATGTTGTTCATGCCCACGCCCAGCATCCCGGCGTTGAAGCCCGTGAGCAGGCCCACGCGGTTGCCCGTGGCGTAGCGCATGCGCGCGCCCACGATGAGGAAGTCCAGCCAGATCAGGGCGCACATGGCCGCCAGGGCCAGGGGGTCGAAGCGGCCCGTGGCCGCCAGCAGCCCGGCCGGGTCCACGCCCCAGAAGGCGTAGACCAGGCAGGCTCCCACCAGGGCCAGGCGCAGCGAGGCCATGAACCACCTACGCATGGCCGCCCTCCCCGCCCCGGAACCAGGGCCGCCGCACCAGCCAAAGGGCCGTGCACAGGGCGAAGACCGGCTCGTAGGGCAGGCGGTACTTGGCGTAGCCCACGGGGCCGGACACGGCCAGGAAATAGGCGATGACCAGCAGCCCGCCCACCAGCATCGCCGGGCGCGAGCGCGCCAGGCGCCAGGCGCCGCACAGCTGCACGGCCCGAAAGGCCAGGGTCAGGGCGATGCCCGCCGCCAGCAGCGCGGCGTACAGGCGGTTCTCGTTGTGCGCCAGGAAGTTCCAGGCCCGCTCGGGGAAGCCGCTGCCCGGCGTGTCGTAGAAATGCGTCCACTGCATGCGGAAGATATAGGCCAGCTCCACGCTCACGGGGGTGAAGATGTTCTTCGCCGCGCCCCAGAACCAGGCCTTGCCCACGGACAGCGGCGAGACCGTGCCCAGGTACTCCCGGAACCAGCCCTTGGCCTCGGACTCCAGCACGAACGGATCGCCGCGCTCGGCCTCGGGCAGCGCGGCCACCCGCTCGGCCCAGACGCCGGTGTATTTGCGCACCGCCGCGTCCAGGGGCAGGCCCTCCTCGTACTGGGCGATGCCGGGGATCACCCAGCCCGCGATGTGCGCCTGGCCCTGGGTGGTCATGGCCGCATGGCCGTACAGGGCCTGGTTGCGCGCCAGCCACGGGGCCACGAAGAGCACGAACAGCGCCGCGAACAGCGCCACCCGCCGCAGCCGCTCGGAAATCCGCGCCCCGCTGCGCTCAAGGAGCAGATACGGCACCACGGCCAGGGGCACGAACATGGTCACCGTGCGCACCAGGGTCGCCGCGCCCACCACGGCGGCCAGCAGCGCCAGATGCGTGCGCCGCCCGCTCTCGCGGTAGGCCAGAAACAGCCACAGGACCACGGCGAACAGCGGCGTGAACAGCGAATCCGTAAGGATCTGGCCGCCGTAGATGATCATGTTCAGGTTCAGCGCCGCGAACCCGCCCGCCAGGTTGGCGGTGGTGCGGTCGATGAGCAGGCCCATGCGGTACACGGCGTACACCGCCACCAGGCCCAGGGCCTGTTGCAGGACCACGGCCAGGATCAGGGCGTCGGTCCCGAAGCTGGCCGAGGCCGGGGCGCCGCCCGGGGCCAGCCAGGCGCAGGCCGCCAGGAACAGCGGATAGCCCGGCACGCGCTCGGCCCCGAAGGCCGGGCCCAGGCCGCCGCCGGTGAGGATCGTCTCGGCCAGCTGGATGTAGCCCAGCTGGTCGTGGTGCATGAGGATGGACGGGTCCGCCGCCGCGAGCAGCACCAGCCCAGCCCGCAGCAACAGCCCCAGGCCCAGGGCCGCCGCCAGGAATTTAGCGCTGGCTGTCATGCTTCTCCAGGACGACGAAGGTTCGAAAGGCCAGCAGCGGCGCCAGGAATCCCAGGCGCTCCTCCAGCCGGGCCAGGGCGGCGATGGCCCCGTCCGGCAGCAGCGCCCGCCCGCCGAACCCGCCCGTGAGCGGATAGGACAGGTAGGCCAGGCGCTCGCGGCGCACCACGCGCAGCTCGGGGAACTCGCGCTCCACCCGGCCCGCGTCGCGGAAGAACAGCCGCGTGGCCACGGCCTGGTTGGAGTCGAAGGGCGTGTCCGAGCAGACGCCCTCCTCGCCCAGCGGATCGCAGTCCAGGACCACCGGCTCGGGATGCAGGA
>CAYUIN010000488.1:0-2764 GCA_964444695.1 uncultured Desulfocurvus sp. | reverse complement strand
AAGGGGATTATCCCCTTGAGCAGGTCCAGGACAGAGTCCTGGCGGGGTCTGGGGCAGAGCCCCAGCCGCCGGAGGCCTCTCCCTCGTCGCGCACCGTGCTACACGGCGGCGTCGAGCAGGAGGTTGTCGCGGTGGACGGCTTCGGGGTAGGGGCAGTCGCCGAGGACCTGGGCGATGTCGGCGCTTTTGTGGCCCATGATGCGGCGCAGGTCGGCGGCCTTGTAGTTGCTGAGGCCGACGCCCACGGCGGCGCCGCCCTGGGTGGCGATGCGCACCAGGGCGCCCGCGCCGAAGTTGCCTTCGATCTCGCGGATGCCTGCGGGCAGGAGGCTTTTGCCTTTGGCCGTCAGGGCCTGTGCGGCCCCGGCGTCGATGAGGATGGTTCCGGCGGGCTTGTTGTTGTAGGCCAGCCAGAATTTGCGTTTGGAGATCTTTTTGGCTTCGGGGCGGACCCAGGTGCCGAGGTCTTCGCCGTCGAAGACGCGTTGGATGCCGAAGAATTCGCGGCCCGAGAGGATCAGGGTGGGCACGCCGAGCTGCGCCACGCGGCGGGCGGCCAGGAGTTTGGAATACATGCCGCCGGTTCCGTCGGCGGTCTTGCCGTCGCAGGCGGCGTCGATGTCCAGGGAGCAGATGCTCTCGATGCATTCCAGGCGTTTGGCGTCGGGATTGGTGCCGGGGTTGGCGTCGTACACGCCGCTGGCCGAGGTCAGGTTCACGAACAGGTCGGCCTCGACGAGGTTGACCACGAGGCTGGCCAGGGCGTCGTTGTCGCCGAATTCGAGTTCCTTGACGGAGACGGTGTCGTTTTCGTTGACGATGGGCACCACGCGCCAGTCCAGCAGGGTGCGGAAGGTGTTCAGGGCGTTGAGGAAGCGTTTGCGGGAGCGCAGGTCGTCCAGGGTCAGCAGGATCTGGGCGGTGACGGTGCCGTAGCGGCCGAAGGCCTCGTCGTAGGCGTGCATCAGGCGGCCCTGGCCCACGGCGGACGCGGCCTGGCGTTCGGGCAGCCCGCAGAGTTCGGCGTGTACGGCGCGGCGCCCGGCGGCCACGGCGCCGGAGGACACGAGCACCAGTTCCAGGCCCCGGTCGTGCAGCCCGGCCATCTGGTCGGCCAGGCGGTTGACCACGCGCAGGTCCAGGCCTTCGGGGGAGGTGAGCACGGCGCTGCCGACCTTGACCACAACCCGTTTGGCGGCCTTCAGGGCCCGCGCGCGCTCCTCTTTCCAGTCCATGGCCTTGTGCTCCTGCGCCGCGCGTCCGGGCGCGGGTGGTGGGGGATATGCTATTCGGCGGCCGCCTCGTCCCGTCCGGCGCGGAAGCGGCTCCACATGACGTCCAGCAGCCGGTCCACGCCCTCGCCGGTCAGCGCGGAGATGAAGAACACCTCGCGGCCTTCGGCCCGGGCGCGCTCGCGCAGGGCGCGCAGCTGCTCGTCGGGTAGTACATCAATCTTGTTCACCACTTCAAGCTGCGGCTTGGAGCCCAGTCCGGCGCTGTAGCGGGCCAGCTCCTCGGACAGCAGGGCGAATCCGGCCCAGGGGTCCTCGGCGTCCAGCTCCTCGGCGCTGAGCAGGTGGACGAGGAAGCGGGTGCGCTCCACGTGGCGCAGGAAGCGGTGGCCGAGGCCCTGTCCTTCGTGTGCGCCTTCGATGAGGCCGGGGATGTCCGCCACCACGAAGTGTTCGCCGAGGTCGGAGATGAGCACGCCGAGGTTGGGGACCAGGGTGGTGAAGGGATAGGCGGCGATCTTGGGCCGGGCGGCGCTGATGCGCGAGAGGAAGGTGGACTTGCCCGCGTTGGGCAGGCCGAGCAGGCCCGCGTCGGCGATGACCTTGAGTTCCAGGCGCAGGGTCTTGGCCTCGCCCTCCTCGCCGGGCTGAGCGAAGCGCGGGGTGCGCATGGTGGCGGTCTTGAAATGCTCGTTGCCCATGCCGCCGCGCCCGCCCTTGCACAGCGCGCGCTCGGCGCCGTCCGTGGTCAGGTCGGCCACCAGGCGCTGTTCGCCGTCCTCGTCCAGCTCGTAGAGCAGCGTGCCCACGGGCACCTCGACCACCAGGTCCGGGGCGTTGGCGCCGTGGCGCTGGCGGCCCATGCCGGGCTGGCCGTTCTTGGCCTCGTAGTTGCGCTTCAGGCGCAGGTCGTACAGCGTGAGCAGCTTGTCCGTGGCGCGGAACACGACGTCCCCGCCCTTGCCGCCGTCGCCGCCGTCGGGCCCGCCCTTGGGCACATGGGCCTCGCGCCTAAAGGACACGCAGCCGTGCCCCCCGTGCCCGGACCGCACCGTGATCGTCGCCTCGTCCACAAAACGCATCTGTCGCTCCGATAAAGAAGGGGCGGACAGCGCCTATGCGCGATCCGCCCCGGTACTGTACTGTCGCTCGCCTGCGCGTTACGCGGGTTCCACGCTCACGCGGGTGCGGACTTTTTTCTTGCGGGTAAACTTTTCGTACTTCACCGTGCCGTCCACCAGGGCGAACAGGGTGTAGTCCTTGCCCAGGCCGACGTTCTGACCGGCGTGGTACTTGGTGCCAAGCTGGCGCACGAGGATGTTGCCGGCCAGGACTTCCTGACCGCCGAAGCGCTTCACGCCGCGGCGTTGTCCGGCGCTGTCTCGACCGTTTCTGGAGCTTCCGCCCGCTTTCTTATGAGCCATTTCAGCCTCCGCTCGGCACTAGGCCTGGATGGATTTGATCTTGATGGCGGTGTAGTCCTGCCGGTGGCCCTGCTTCTTCATGCTGTCCTTGCGGCGGCGCTTGTGGAA
>CAYUIN010000487.1:0-2765 GCA_964444695.1 uncultured Desulfocurvus sp. | reverse complement strand
GGGGAACCCCTTTTTTCCGCTGGAAAAAGGGGTTCCCCCTCCCTCCCCCTCTCCCGGTTCTACTTGCCCAGCTGCCGCAGCCTGGTCTCGATGACCATGGGGTTGGGGTAGGTGGTGCGGATGGATTCGAGCAGGGTGCGGGCGCGGGCGGTTTGTCCTTCGGCCTCGAGGAGTTCGGAGAGCAGGTAGGCGGACAGGGCGTGGGTATCGGGGTCGATGTCCTTGGCGGCGAGGAGCTTTTCGAGCCAGGCCTTGGCCTGGTCGCGGTTTTTGAGCAGGGAGTAGGCCTGGGCCAGTTCGTACATGCAGCGGGTGTTCTTGGGGCCTTTGGGGGCCTTGTCCATGCAGGCCAGCATGGCGTCCTTGGCCATGCCGTAGCGGCCCTGGTATTGGTAGATCTTGCCCAGGTTCCAGTGGATGTCGGCGGTCTGGTCGGAGGTCAGGCCGTTCTGGTCCAGGAGTGTCTGCCAGGTTTCGGCGGCCTTGTCCCAGTCGTGCAGGGCGGTATAGGTCTGGGCGAGGGTCCAGGCGAGGTGTCCGGCGCGCTGTGGGTCGTCGGAGAATTCGAGCTGCATGGCTTCGAGGAGCTGTGCGGCCTTTTTGTTGTTGCCGGTGATGGTGGTGGAGATTTCCACGAGCCGGTTCCAGGCCTCCCAGCGGGCGTCGCCCTGGGGGTTGGCCTGGATGTATTGTTCGTAGAGTGCTTCGGCGCGCAGGTAGTTGCCCTGTGTGAATTCCTTTTCGGCCTGGGCGAGCGGGGTGTCGCCCAGGCCGGAGGAACAGGCGGTGAGTGCGAGGATGAGCAGCAGTGCCTTGATGCTATTGCTCATCACCCGCCGCTTCCAGCTGGTTTTCGCGCACCAGGTCGAAGCCCGCGACGTGGGCGTCGTCGGCCATGGACACGAGGCGCACGCCCTGCGTGGCGCGGCCGACCTTGCGGATATCGCCCACGGCCATGCGGATGACCTTGTTTTCGGAGGTCATGAGGATGATCTCGTCGCTGGTGTCGACCATCACGGCGCCCAGGAGCAGCCCGGTCTTGGGCGTGGTCTTCATGGTGATGATGCCCTTGCCGCCGCGCGTTTGCAGGCGGTAGAGGTCGTATGCGGTGCGCTTGCCGTAGCCGTAGTCGGAGACGCACAGGATGTCGCGGGTCTCCAGGGAGTCGGCCACGACGCTGGCCACGACGCGGTCCTCGCCGCGCAGGGCGATGCCCTTGACGCCCGCGGTGCCGCGTCCCATGGGCCGGACGTCGTTGCAGGAGAAGCGGATGGAGAAGCCGCCCGAGGTGACGAGCACGACCTCGTTGTCCTTGCTGATCTCGGTGACCTGCATCAGCTCGTCGTCCTCGCGGATGTTGACGGCGATGATGCCGGTGGAGCGGCAGTTGGCGTACTGTTCGACCTCGGTGCGCTTGACCATGCCCTTGCGGGTCACGAACAGGAAGTAGCGGTCCGGCAGGAAGTCGCGCAGGGTCAGGGCGTAGGTGACGTACTCGTCCTTGCCCAGGGGCAGGAGGTTGTTGATGTGCACGCCCTTGGCGGTGCGGCTGCCCTCGGGGATCTGGTGGACCTTCATCCGGTACATGCGGCCGTTGTTGGTGAACAGCAGCAGGTTCTGGTGGTTGGAGGTGGTCAGGAAGTTGAGGATGAAGTCCCCGTCGGAGGTATGCACGCCGTAGATGCCCTTGCCGCCGCGTTTCTGGGCGGTGTAGTGCTCCAGGTTGGTGCGCTTGATGTACCCGCGCTGGGACAGGGTGATGACCACTTCCTTGTCGGGGATCAGGTCCTCGATGTCGATGCCGCAGAGGTCGTCCTGGATGATCTCGGACTGGCGCTTGGTGGCGTAGGTCTCCTTGATCTTGGTCAGCTCGTCGCGGATGACGCCGCGCAGCACGTCGTCGTGCTCCAGGATGGACTTCAGGTATTCGATGAGTTCCAGGAGCTGGCGGTACTCCTCGATGAGCTTTTCGTGTTCCAGCCCGGTGAGGCGTTGCAGGCGCATGTCCAGGATGGCCTGGCTCTGCGGGTCGGACAGGCCGAAGCGTTCGCGCAGGGCGTCCTTGGCGTCCTGGGGCGTGCCGGAGGCCTTGATGATGGCCACGACCTCGTCGATGTTGTCCAGGGCGATGCGCAGGCCTTCGAGGATATGGGCGCGGGCTTCGGACTTTTCCAGGTCGAAGCGGGTGCGCCGGATGATGACCTCGGAGCGGTGGTCCAGGAAGAAGCGCAGGATGTCCTTGAGGTTCAGCAGCTGCGGCCGGTTGTTGACCACGGCCATCATGTTGAAGCCGAAGGAGGTTTCCAGCGGCGTGTACTTGTAGAGCTGGTTGATGATGATGTCGGGGATGACGCCCTTCTTCAGGTCCAGCACGATGCGGATGCCCTTGCGGTCGGACTCGTCGCGCAGGTCGGAGACGCCGTCGATGCGCTTGTCCTGCACCAGGGCGGCGATCTTCTCCACCAGGGAGGACTTGTTGAGCGCGTAGGGGATCTCGGTGATGACGATGGCCTCGAGGTCGCGCTTGCGGTCCTCGATCTTGACCTTGCCGCGGATCTTCACGGTGCCGCGCCCGGTCTTGTAGGCGTCGATCAGGCCGTCCCCGGCGTAGACGAAGCCGCCGGTGGGGAAGTCCGGTCCCTTGACGTGGCGCAGCAGGTCGTCGACCGTGCACTCGGGGGCGTCCAACTGCAGGAGCAGGGCGTCCACCAGCTCGCCCAGGTTGTGGGGCGGGATGTTGGTGGCCATGCCCACGGCGATGCCCG
>CAYUIN010000486.1:1941-2767 GCA_964444695.1 uncultured Desulfocurvus sp. | reverse complement strand
CGTAAGGCGGCCCAATGTAGGGATTCTTAAGGGGATTATTCCCTTAAGCGGGTCTGGGCAGAGCCCAGCCGCCGGAGGCATTCTGCCTTTCCTGCCCCCCCGCCCCGGCGCCGCCGCGCGGTCTAGACGAACTCGGCGGCGTTGTAGGAGCTGCGGACGCGGGGGGCGGAGAAGACGTGGGGGATGCCGAGGCCTGCGCCGTGGGCGGCGTAGGCGTCGAATTCGGCGGGCTCGACCCAGCGGGCGACTTCGGGGTGGGCGCTGCTGGGGCGCATGTACTGGCCGATGGTCACGATGTCCACGCGGGCGTCGGCCAGGCGGGCCAACAGGGCGCGGACCTGGTCCGGGGTCTCGCCCAGGCCGAGCATCAGGCCGCTTTTGGAGGTCAGCCCGGCGGCCTTGACGCGCCGAAGGAGCGTGATGCTCTGTTCGAAATCGGCCTGGGGGCGGATGGCGTCGTAGAGATCGGGGACGGTCTCGACGTTGTGGTTGATGATCTCGGGGGCGGCGGCGATGACGGTGTTCAGGGCGTCCTGGTCGCCCTGGAAGTCGGGGATCAGGACCTCGACGGTGCAGCCGGGCACGGCGCCGCGCACGGCGTGGATGGTGGCTGCGAAGTGGGCGGCGCCGCCGTCGGGCAGGTCGTCGCGGGTCACGGAGGTCACGACGATGTGCTTCAGGCCCAGGCGCCGGGCGGCCTCGGCCACGCGGGCGGGCTCGCCGGGGTCCAGGGGTTCCACGCGGCCCAGGCCGATGTTGCAGAAGGCGCAGCCGCGCGTGCAGTGGCGGCCCATGATCAGGAAGGTCGCCACGTTCTTGGAGAAAC
>CAYUIN010000486.1:937-1931 GCA_964444695.1 uncultured Desulfocurvus sp. | reverse complement strand
TTCCCACTTGTTGGGGCACTTGGCCCCCTGGCAGACGGTGTTCAGGCCCAGGTCGCGGAGCATGGCGCCGGTGCGGGCGAAGGCGGGGTCGCTGGGGAGCTTGACCCTAAGCCAGGTCGGAATGCGGTGCGAACACCGCGCGGAATTGTCCTGCGAGGACATCTTTCATCTCCTGCATGGTGGGCGGGTCGGTCCGGCCCAGTGCTGCGAGTTCGGCGTGGACGGAGGTGGGCCGGGCGTCGGCCAGTCCGCACAGCGTGATGAGGTCGAACAGGGTCGTGTCGCGGGCGACGTTCAGCGCCAGGCCGTGGTAGGTCACCCAGCGGCGCACGGCGATGCCCATGGAGCAGATCTTGCCGGAGTCCGTCCACACGCCGGGGCGGCCCGGCCAGCGCCGGGCGGGGACGCCCACGGCCGCCAGGGAGCGGATGACGGTCTCCTCCATGTCCGCGAAGAAGCGTTTGACGCCGCCGGGGCGGCGGTCCAGGCGGAAGATCGGGTAGGCCACGAGCTGCCCGGGGAAGTGGCAGGTGATGTTGCCGCCGCGCGTGACGGGCACGAGGTCGATGCCGCGCTGGGCCAGCAGTTCGGGGCTGACGTGGAGGTTTTCCATGCCGCCGCCCTTGCCCATGGTGATCACGGGCGGGTGTTCGAGCAGCAGCAGCGTGTCCTGGGCCCCGTCCATGACGGCGGCGTGGCGGGCGAGTTGGGTCTCCTGGGCCTCGCGGTAGGCGACGAGGCCGAGGTCGATGATCTGCACTGGGGGTCCTCCGGGGGATCAGGGCACGAAGGCGAAGCGCATCCGGCCCACGAACTCCTGCCCGAAAGCGGGGTCGCCCGTCAAGTCCGCCAGTCGGGTGCGGGCGGGCAGGCCTTCGGCCAGGGCGCGGGCGGCCGGGTCGGCCAGCAGCAGCCGGGCCCCGGCCAGGGAGGTGTTGCCCACGGCGCGCACGCGGGCGCCGAGCCCTGGGGGGATGAAGCCCAGGGTCTCCAG
>CAYUIN010000486.1:0-927 GCA_964444695.1 uncultured Desulfocurvus sp. | reverse complement strand
CCAGATCCCGGACCTGGAGACCCTGGGCTTCATCCCCCCAGGGCTCCAGGTCCGGGATCTGGACGTGGGCGCCCAGGGCGCCCGCCAGGCACAGGGCGCTCAGCGCGCCGGGGCGCAGGGCGGCGGCGGCCAAGAGGCGCGACAGGGCCAGGTTGAAGGCGGCCTTGACCTTGAGGATTTCCTCCACGTCCGCGCCCGCGAGGTGCAGGCCGCCGGGCAGCGAGAGGACGCGCTCGCCGCGCTGCTGGCGCAGGGCGGCGGCCAGGCGGCGGCCCAGGGGGGTGGCGGGGTCCTGGAAGCGGCCCATGGCGTCCAGCAGGCCGGTGCGCACGAGGTGGGCGGTCAGGGAAAGATAGGCGGTGCCGGTCATTCCTGCCTCGGGGCTGGGCGCGGTGTCGCCCTGGACGCGGGGCGCCAGCCCGGCGGGGGTCAGGGCGAAGCCGGTGACGACGCCTGGCCCGGCCACGTTGCCGAAGCGCAGACCGATGCCTTCCAGGGCCGGGCCCAGGGGCACGCTGGCGGCGTGGACGGTGCCGTCCGGCGCGGCCAGCAGGAATTCGCCGTTGGTGCCCATGTCCGCCAGCAGGAAGGGCGGCTCGGGGGCCGGACCCGCCGCGCCCAGGGCCAGGGCCGCGAACCCGGCGGACAGGTCGCCGCCCACGAAGGGCGCGAGCTGGGGCGGGACGTAGGCCGGGGGCAGGCCCTCGCCGAGGTGTTCCTCGCGTCCGCCGGGGTAGTCCAGGCGGTACGGGGCCGTGGCCAGGCCGTCCACGGAGTGCCCCAGGAGCAGGTTGGTCATGGCGGGGTTTCCGGCCACGGCCAGGCGCGTCACGGGGCCGGGCAGCGCGGCGGCCACGGCGCGCAGGGCGTCCACGGCCAGCTGCCGCAGGCGTGCGGCCTCGCCCCGGCGGGCCAGGGCCAGGCGGG
>CAYUIN010000485.1:0-2771 GCA_964444695.1 uncultured Desulfocurvus sp. | reverse complement strand
GCGCGGGGGCGGGGGGGCGGGGGCCATGCGGTCTCCGTGTGTCTGCCCGGCGGGTCGGTGCGCGGGGGGCCATGCTGGGCCATGGGACGCGGCCTGTCAAGCAGGTCCTGGCGCCCGGCGCGGGCCCGGCGCGACCTAGGCCTGGTCCTCCAGCTCGCGCCGGATCACGGCCTTGTCGTAGGCCGCCATCACGTCCTTCTCGCGCAGGGTGCCGATGACCCGGGCCGTGCCCGCCTCCACCACTGGCAACTGCGAGATGCCCCGGGCCGTCATCAGGTGCATGGCGTCGCGGATATTGTCCTGCGGGGTCACGGTCACGGGGTCCGGGGTGGCCACGTCGCGGGCGATGACCAGGTAGTGCAGGCCCTCCTCGCGCAGCAGGGGGCGGATGTCCCGGAAGGAGATGACCCCGGTCAGCGCGCCCCGGGCGTCCAGCACGTGCAGGTAGGACACGTCCTGGGTCTTGAAGGTGCCGATGATCTCGACGAGCGGCATGGCCTCGGGGATGGGCGCGGCGTCGCGGGTCATGAACCGGCCCACGGACAGGGAGCGCAGGATGTTCTGTTCCAGCCCGCGCGAGAGCACCACCCCGCGCTTTCTGAGCTTGATGGTGTAGATGGAGTCGCGTTGCAGGGCCGAGGCCACGATGGTCGACAGGATGCAGGTGATCATCATCGGCAGGATGATCTTGTAGTCCCCGGTCATCTCGAAGATGATCAGGATGGCCGTGATGGGCGCGTGGGTCGTGCCCGCGACCACGGCGCCCATGCCCACCAGGGCGTAGGCCCCCGGGGGCGCTGTGAAGCCGGGAAAGAGCTGCCCCGCGCACCAGCCGAAGAAGGCCCCGCCCATGGCCCCGATGAACAGCGACGGGGCGAAGATGCCGCCCGAGCCGCCCGAGCCCAGGGTGGCCGAGGTGGCCATGATCTTCACGCCCACCAGCACCAATAGCACCAGGCCCAGGGTGTCGCTGTGCAGGGCGTGGTTCATGGCCCCGTAGCCCACGCCGAAGGCCTGGGGCCACTGCAGGACGATGAGCCCGAGCAGCAGGCCGCCCAGGGCGGGCTTGGCCCACTCGGGGCCGGGCATCTTCTCGAACAGCTCCTCGGCCCAGTACAGCGTCATGATGAAGGCCACGGCGCACAGCGCGGCGAAGATGCCCAGGAAAGGATAGATGGCGAACTCCCAGGCGGAGTGGATTTCGTAGGCCGGGATCTGGAAGGTGGGCAGGTCGCCCCAGTAGTAGCGCGAGATGGCCGTGGCCGTGACCGAGGAGATGACCACCGGCGAGAAGGAGGCGATGCCGAAGTCGCCGACGAGGATCTCCAGGGCGAACAGGACCCCGGCGATGGGCGCGTTGAAGGTGGCGGCGATGCCCGCCGCCGCGCCGCAGCCGACCATGGTCCGCTGGTGCATCAGCGGCACCTTGGCCAGCTGGCCGATGGTCGAGCCCACGCTGGCCCCGATCTGGACCATGGGCCCCTCGCGGCCGGAGGAGCCGCCCGAGCCGATGCACAGGGCCGAGGCGAAGATCTTGACCAGGGCCACGCGCTTGCGGATGCGCCCGCCCTTGAGCGCCAGGGCGGTCATCACCTCGGGCACGCCGTGGCCCTTGGCCTCGCTGGCGCCGAAATGCACCAGCAGGCCCACGAGGATGCCGCCCAGGGCGGGCAGCAGGGCGATCTTCCAGGCGGGCAGGGTGTGTCCGAAGAGCAGGAAGTCCTGGCTGGACTGGTAGAACAGCCACTGCGAGCCTTGCAGCACGTGGTGGAACAGGACGGCGCCCCAGCCGGACAGGGCCCCGATGCAGATGGCCAGCAGCAGGTTCAGGATGTGCTGCTCCATGCAGAAGCGGGCGGTGCCGATGACGATCTCGCGGCAGGCGTTGAAGAGGCTCAGGCCGGGTTCCCTCCTGTGGGCTCGGGTGTCTGGCGCGTCGCGGGCCGGGTCAGTCCTCCTCCCAGGCCTCTATGACCCGGGGGCGCAGGCCGCGCCGGGCCAGGGAGCGGGAGTATTCCTCGGCGCGGTCCAGGTCCGCGAAGCGACCGGCCAGGAGCTGGGCGGTGTTGCCCTCGTCCCAGACCCAGACGAATTCCGGCGGGTTGACCCCGCCGCGCACGGCCTCCTCGCGCAGGGCCTCGCGGGCGCGCTCGCGCTGGTCGAAATCCCCGGGATCGAACCCCGCCCCGCAGACCAGCACCCACCAGCGGCCCCTGGGCCGCACCGGGGCGGGCTCGCCGGAGAAGGTGCGCACGGACAGGGCCATACTGTCGATCAGGGCCTCGATCTCCACGGGTTGCGGCATGGCGGCCTCCGGGGCTCGGTGTCCGAAAGGGAACGCGACCATGAACAGTATGCTGGCGGGCCGGGAAAATGACAACCGGAAATTGACGCCGCCGCGCCGGGGGCACTACACTCGGCACAGGGGAGCGGCGCGCCGCCGCGCCCCGCACGCAACGAGGAGACGAGACCATGCACGAGACCCGCACGGCGCGGACCCGGGCCGGGGCGCGCCGCACGCCGCGCCCGGCACCGCCCCTGGCCCTGACCCCGACCCTGACCTTGGTTCTGACCCTGGCCCGGGCGCTGGGCCTGGCGGCCTGCGCCAAGGCCCCGTACACCGAGCGCAACCAGTTCATCCTGATTTCCCGGGGCACGGAGGCCAAGCTGGGCGCCGAGGCGGCCCAGGAGGTCCTCAAGAATGAGAAGATGAGCACCGACCCGGCGCAGCTGGCGCGGGTGCGGCGCATCGGCGAGCGGATCATGGCCGC
>CAYUIN010000484.1:0-2775 GCA_964444695.1 uncultured Desulfocurvus sp. | reverse complement strand
CTCCCGGCGCGGGGTTCCAGGCGCGGGGCCAGCTCGTCCACGGGCAGCGCGCACATCCCGCGCCGGGAGCGACCCCGCGTTCTTCGCGGCCCTGGCGCGCTGCCTGTATCGCGGCCAGCGGGGCCAGGCCCTGGCCGGGCTGCTGCGCGGCGAGGCGGGCGCCGGGCGGTTCGATGCGGATTTCGGGGCCAACCTCGCGGGCGGCTGCGCGGCCCTGCGCCTGGGCGACGGCGAGCTGGCGCGGCTGTATTGGATGCGCCACCTGCGGGCCACGGGCCGCGAGTCCCTGGGCCTGCCCGGGGAGCCCTGGGCCCGGCTTCTGGCCTGGGCCGGGGAGTGCGAGCGCTTCGGCAGCGATTTTCGGCCCGGGTTCAGCTTCCGTCACAGCCAGACCGTGCCGGACTCGGCCATGGAATGCCTGCTGCTGGCCAACGAGCTGGACCCCGGCAACCTGGACGTCGCGCGGCGGATGCGGGCCCTGGTGGCGCGCCGCCCCGGCGCCGGGGATTTCCAGATCTCCGTGCTCTCCCACCTCTCGCTGCACGACCCGGACGACTGGCGCCTGGGCCTGGACCTGGGCCTGGCCAACCTGCGCTCCATGCGCCTGCGCCAGGGCCTTGAGGAACTGGCCCTGGCCCGGGAGACGGCGGACCGCCGGGGCGAGGCCCCGCGCTTCGACCGGGTCCTGGCCTCGCGTGACGGCGGGGAGCTGGTGGAGATGGTGCGCCGCGCCTCGGCGGGCGGGCCGGACGGGCCGGAAGAACCGCAGGAACCTGAAGGTTCGGAAGAAGACTAGTCCGCGTCCGCGCCCTCGCCCTCGATCACGCCTTCCAGATAGACCCCCTCGGCGATCCACAGCCCGTGGTAGGCCCGCCAGGAGTCCGCCTCGTGCGGGCCGATCCGGTGCCGCAGGCGCACGCTGAACGGCCGGGGACGGCGCGCGCGCACGGCCTGGCCCAGCTCGCGCAGGCCGAGCTTGTCCAGGTCGCGGACGTCCTCATGGAAATCGAAGAACTCCGTTTGCGGCGCCAGGGCGGGCAGGGCCCGCAGGCGGGCGTTGTTGTCCAGCTGCTCGGCGCGCAGCGTGCGGAAGTTGCAGGCCTCGTGGACGCGGTAGCGGTAGAGTTTTTCGGGGATGAACGCGGTCTTGGCCTCCCCGGCCAGCTCGATGAGCTGGAAGTACAGCGCCAGGTCCCCGGCGGCACGGCACAGGCCGCCGCGCGCGTCGCGCAGCATCTGTTCGCGCACGCTAGGCAGCAGGTAGCCCTTGAAGGTCCGCAGCTGCGACAGGCACCACAGCTGGCGGCGCACGGGCACCCCGGGCAGCAGCGCCCGGCCCGTGGAGCCCTCCGTGCCCTCGATCTCCATGTCCGTCCAGACCACGTCGTAGCCCTTGCGGTGCTCGGCGACGATCCGCGAAAAGGCCCCGGGCAGCAGGGTGTCGTCGCCGTCGAGGATGGCCGTCACCTCCGTGGGCGCCGGGGCCAGGCGGGCCAGGGCGTCCCAGGTGTTGGCCATCAGCCAGCCGCGCTCCGGCAGGCGGCGGTAGGTGATGCGCGGGTCGGCCAGGTACGGGGCCACGGCCTCGGCCGTGCCGTCGTCCGAGGCGTCGTCGGCCACCAACAGCCGCCAGTGCCCGAAGTCCTGGGCCAGGACCGAGTCCAGGCAGGCCCCGATCCAGCGCGCGCAGTCGCGGCAGGGGACCACGAGGGCCAGGCCGGTGGGGGCGAGGGCGCTCTGCACGGATGCTCCGGGGTCAGAGGGCGGCGTAGAAGTCCGTCAGCCGCTCAAGGACGCGGGCTTCGGACCAATGGTCTTCCATGAACCGGCGCGAGGCCAGCCCCGCGCTCTGCCGGGCCTCGGGGTCGGCCCCCAGCAGCGCCAGGGCCCCGCGCAGTTCGGCGCGGTCGCGGGCCGTGATCCAGGGCAGGGCCCCGGTGCCCGCGAAGTCCCGCATGTGCCGGGCGCACCAGTCGTCGATCCCCGCCACCACGGGCACGCCCTGGGCCAGGGATTCCAGGCTGCTCATGCCGTAGTAGCCCTGCATGTGGTCGAAGACGATGTGGCAGCGGCGCTTGCGGCGCAGGCAGTCGGCGTGGGGCGCGTCGTCGATGAGTTCCAGGGCCAGGCGCGCCCCGCGCGCGGCCAGCTCGTCCAGCACGGCCAGCAGGTCGTCGGTGTTCTTCAGCTCGCGGCGGGTGGGGGCGTGGCCCACGGTCACGGGGGCCTCGGGCTTGTGCTCCAGGGGGCGGTACTGCGGGGCCTGCTCGGGCACCAGGTTCGGCTGCCAGCGGGCCCCGGGCAGCAGGTGCAGCAGGTCCGGCGTGCTGACCAGCAGGTTGCGCCGCCCCAGCGCGGCGTATTTGTCGCGGTACTTCCGGGGGTTGGCGCGGAAGTCCGGGTGCCCGTGGTGGTGATGGACCACGGCCTTGCCGGGCAAAAAGTCCGCCAGGGCGAGGGGCCCCAGGCGCAGGGTCTCGTCGGCGGTCATGTGGAAATGCAGGACGTCCGCCGCGCGCAGGGCGGCTTCCAGCTCGGCCAGCCCGGCCTCGTCCAGGTCCGGCAGGTGCAGGTCCTTGTCCCAGCCGTGGTTGTAGCGCGTCTCGAGCGTCACCACGCGGCAGAAATGCCCGGACAGGCGGTTCAGCGCGCCCGCGAAGCGGATGGCCGTGCCCGCCGGGTCGTTGACGGCGATCATCACCACGTTCATCGCGCGCCTCCGGCTCCGGCGGCGCCTGCCGGGCATTTCTGCCGCGTGGTGACGCTCGAGACGCG
>CAYUIN010000483.1:0-2775 GCA_964444695.1 uncultured Desulfocurvus sp. | reverse complement strand
ACCTTTTTTCCGCTGGAAAAAGGTCCCTTCTCCCCCCTCTCTCGCATTCTTCATCCCCCGCAACCTACTGAAACAGCTTGAGGTCGTCTCCCGGATAGATGCGTGAGGAGTTCATGTTGTTCCAGTCTTGGATGGCCTGTGTGGTGACGCCGAAGCGTTTGGCGATGGAGTAGAGGGTATCGCCGCGTTGGACCTTGTAGGTGATGCGGGTGCGGGCCTGAGCGGCTTCCTTGATGGAGCGTGCGGCGGCGGTGCTGCTCTGGTCGGGGATGTAGAGGCGTTGTCCGATCTTCAGGCCGCTGCGGGTGGAGATGCCGTTGGCGACGGCGAGGGTTTCGACGGTGGTATTGTATTGTTTGGCCACGGACCACAGGGAGTCGCCGCTTTGGACGACGTAATTGGAGCGGGACTGGGCCAGCTGGTGGACGTTTTTGGCGTTGACGGTGCGGGTGGTGCGTTCGTTCTTGATGCGCGAGGCGGTGAGTCCGGCTTCGCCCTTGCCGGGGATCTTGAGGACCTGTCCGGGTCGGATGAGGTTGGACTTGGTGTTGTTGTAGTGCTTGAGCACGGCGATGGGCACGCCGTGTCGGCTGGAGATGCGGTACCAGGAGTCGCCGCTGCGGACCTTGTAGAAGGTGTAGTAGCCCTTGAATTCAGTGAACTTGTCGCTGTCCAGCCAGGCCTGCGCGGACTGGAGGTTGTCTTCCGGGAGGTAGACGGTGCAGGGCTCTTCGGGGTGGCTGCCGGGTTCGACGAAGGCGGGGTTGAAGTCGTGGAATTCGTTCCACTCGAGGCCCGCGGCGCTGGCCAGGGATTTGAGGTTGGTGCGCGGCGGGACCTGGAGGGTGGCGACGGTGTCGTCTCCGTCCCAGCCGGGGCGCTCGAAGCCCAGGGATTCCAAGTTCTGGACGATCTTGATGATGGCCATGAGCTTGGGCACGTAGTAGCGGGTTTCCTTGGGCAGGTAGTAGAGGCGGCGGCCGTAGCGTTTGCGGTCCTGCTTCTTTTGGGAGAGTTCGAAGAAGTCGTCGCAGCCGGTGCGTTTGATGGCCTTGGCCACGCGGCCTTCGCCCGCGTTGTAGGCGGCCAGGGCCAGGTACCAGTCGCCGAATTCCTCGTAGAGTTTGGTCAGGTAGTCGGCGGCGGCGTGAGAGGCCTTGTAGGGGTCGTTGCGTTCATCGACCCACCAGCCGACCTTGAGGCCGTATTTGCGGCCGGTGAAGGGCATGAACTGCCACATGCCCTGGGCTCCGGCGCGGGAGCGGGCATGGGGGTTGTAGCCGCTTTCGACGAAGGGCAGGTAGACCAGCTCGTGGGGCAGGCCGCGCTCGGCGAACACGCGCCGGACGTAGGGCAGGTAGCGCTCGGAGCGCTTCAGCCAGAGCTGGAAGTTCTTGCGGCCCTTGTCGTTGTGGGTGAAGTATTTGAAGAAGGCGCGGACCTCTTCGGTGTCGCGCTGGTCGAGCTCGAAGGTGATTTCCTGCTCGCTGTCCAGGACCTCTTGTTCCTGGGGCGTGAGGCTGGTGGCGTCGGCCTGGGCCAGGGCCTCGGCGTCCGCCGGGTCCGTGGGCTGGGCCTCGGCCCGCTCGGCGCCGGTGGTCTGGACGGCCTCGTCGGCGCGGGCGGTCTCCTGGGTCACGTCGCAGGTCGGCTTGGCGGCGGCGTCCGCGCCCACGGGCTTCTTCACGGCGCAGCCGGACAGCGCGGCCAGGAGCAGCCCGGCCAGCAGCAGCGGCGCCATTGCGTGCAGCAGTCGTTTATGCATAAGGTCTCGTATCCGTGCGATTCACGGTTGGCAAGAGGGGATTTGCCCCCATTTTCCCACAGTAACTCTAGACGGTATCTAAAAAAAATATAGCGGTCGTCAAGAAATAGTTTAGCATCGGCGGGCCATTGCGGGCGACTGTGCGCCGCAGGGACGCTCCAACGCAAAGGAATATCATATGAAAGGGAACCAGGATCCTGGTCGGGAAGACCTCGTCCCCGGGCGCAAGCCTGTGCTGGAACAGCTGGATGCGGCGCCGGAGCGCGTGGATACCGTGTTTCTGCAAAAAGGCGCGCGCGGCCCTGAGATTTCACAGATCGTGGATTTATGCAAGGGCGCCAAGGTCCGCTTCCGCACCGTGGACCGCGCCGAGTTGGAACGGCTGTGCCCGGGCAATACCCAAGGCGTCGTGGCCCGCATCCTGCCCCGGGCCTCCACCTCCCTGGAAGACCTGCTGGCCGCCGTCCACGACTCGCCGCTGCCCCTGATCCTGGCCCTGGATCAGGTCCAGGACCCCGGCAACGTCGGCACCCTGGCCAGGACCCTCTACGCCCTGGGCGGTACCGGAATCATCGTACCAAAGGACCGCTCCGCCTTCCTCGGCGCCGCCGCCGCCAAGGCCAGCGCGGGCGCCCTGACCCGGCTGCCCGTGGCCAAGGTCGTGAACCTCGCCCGGGCCCTGGACGAGGCCGCAGACCAGGGCTTCAACATCTACGCCACCGTCGCCAGCCCCGACGCACGCCCCCTGTACACCACCCCCCTGCACACCCCGGCCATCCTCCTTTTGGGCAACGAGGAAAAAGGGCTGCGCCCTGGCGTCCTCAAACGCGCCACCGCCACCCTGACCATCCCCATGGCCCGCCCCTTCGACTCCCTCAACGTCGCCCAAACCGGCGCCCTCGTCATCGGCGAGTTCGTCAGGCGGGGGTTGGTGGAGAAGTAGGGGGGCGGGAATGAAGAATCGGGAGAGGGGGAGGAAACCCCCTTTTTACCGCTGGAAAAAGGGGGTT
>CAYUIN010000482.1:0-2782 GCA_964444695.1 uncultured Desulfocurvus sp. | reverse complement strand
GTCCGGGGTATCGGCTGTGCCGCTGCAATTTGCCCACACCCCTTCCCAAATCCCGCGCCGACGCCTAAAATGTTCCAAGGCCCCGAGGCCGCACCCCGACCGACCATGCGACGTTCGCTCTCACATATCCTGGCGCTGACGGCCTACGCCGCCGCCGCCCTCGTCCCGGCCCTGATCCCGACCGGCGGCCCGGTGGCGCCGCTGTGGCCCGCCGCCGGCGTGGGCTTCGCCGTGCTGTGCGTCATGGGCCCCGCCGTGTTTCCCACGCTGCTGTTCACGGACCTGGCCTGCGCCCTGATCCTGGGCCTGGGCCTGCCCGGGGCCGCGCTGCTGGCCCTGGGCCGCACGGCCGGGCTGGGCCTTGGCGCCTGGGCGGTCCGGGCCGCGCTGGGCGGGCGCGATCCGTTCTCCGGCATCCGGACCATGAACACCTATCTGCTGGCCGGGGCCGTGCCCGCCGCCCTGGTCCCGGCCCTGGTCGCGGCCTGGGTCCTGAGCGGCCGGGGCGACGCGACGCCCGGCTTCGCCCCGGCCCTGTGGTCGCTGTTCCTGTCCGGGTTCACGGCCATCGTCGTCCTGGGGCCGTTGGTCGAGTGCCGGCGGCGTCCGGCCCAGGCGCCCGGCACCCTGGGCCAAGCCGAGGGCCGCCTGATGCTGGCCGGGACCGCGCTGGTGGGCTGGCTGGTCTTCGGCCTGCGCTACGAAATGCCGCTGGACCTGTATCCGCTGCCCTTCGTGTTCATCCCCGTCATCGCCTGGGCCACCTTCCGGGCGGACTCGCGGACCCTGACGCTGCTGCTGGCCCTGCTCTTCGCCGCGGCCGTGCCCTGCACCCTGGCCGGGCTGGGGCCCTTCGGACACTTCGCGGCGCCCCTGTCCCTCAACCTGCTCCAGGCCTTCACCGCCGTCACCGCCGTGACCACCTGCATCATCCACGCCCTGTCCCGCGAGCGCGCCCGCGCCTTCGACGCCCTCAAGACCTCCGAGGCCGCCCTGCGCGAGGCCAAGGCCGAGCTGGAACGCCGCGTGGAGGAGCGCACCCGCAAGCTGGGCGAGGCCCTGGAAGAGCTGCGCGGCGCCGAGGAGACCTACCGCACCATCTTCGAAAGCGCCGCCGAGGGCATCTACCGCGCAGACGCCGCCGGGCGCTTCGTGCGCGTCAACCCCGGGCTGGCGCACATGCTGGGCTACGCCTCGCCCACCGAGCTCAAGGCCCATATCCGCGACATCTTCCGCCAGGTCTTCACCAGCGACGAGGACCGCAGGCGGCTGTATCAGGCCCTGACCCGCTCCGGGCAGGTCTCGGGCTTCGAGGCCAGCCTGCGGCGGCGCGACGGGGCGCGCATCTGGGCCAGCCTCTCCGTGCGCCCGGTCATGGCCCGCGACGGCCGCATCCTCGGCACCGAGGGCATCATCCAGGACATCACCCAGCGCAAGCTGACCCAGGAGGAACTGGAACGCCGCGCCACCCTGGACCCGCTCACCGAAACCGCCAACCGCCACACCTTCGAGCGCACCTTCGCCACCATGCTCGCCCAGGCCGAACGCACCCGCTCCGGCCTGGCCCTGCTGTTCATCGACCTGGACGACTTCAAGTCCGTCAACGACTCCCTGGGCCACCTGGCGGGAGACGTCATCCTGCGCGAGATGGCCGTGCGCATCGGCCAGCGGCTGCGCAAGACCGACCTCCTGGCCCGCCTGGGCGGGGACGAATTCGCCGTGCTGCTGCACAACGCCTCCGACCCGGAACTGGCGGGCGCCGTGGCCCAGGACATCATCGACGCCCTGTCCCGGCCCTTCGAGGCGGACGGGGCGCAGGTCACCGTGGGCGCCAGCGTCGGCGGAGCCGTGTACCCCGGCGGCGGCAGCACCACCGAGGCCCTGTTGCGCCGCGCCGACCGCGCCATGTACAAGGCCAAGCAGCACGGCAAGAACCGCTACCACATCGACACCCAAAAGGCCCCCGCCCCGGGCGCCTGACGCCCGCCCCCGCACCCGCCCCGGCCGACCCGCCACCGCCCCCGGACCATTGACCCGCGCCGCCATTTCGGTATGGTGTGCCGAGCATCGCCCAGGAGGAGCACGTGAGCCAGAAAAAGAAGTCCAACCCCTTGTCCCGCCGGGACTTTCTCTTCGGCGGCCTGCGCAAGCTGCGCGGCGAGGACAAGGACGCCGAACCCGCGAAAAACGACTTCGCCCTGCACGCCGCCACAGAGGGCGTGGGCAAGGACGAAGCCCAGCAGGCCAAGGAGGCCTTCCTGCGCGGCAACAAGCAGTACGCCGTGTCCGACTACGAAGCCGCCGTGCCCGAATACCGCGAGTGCGTCCGCCTCTTCCCGGCGCACCTCGAAGCCCGCAAACGCCTGGGCTACTGCCTCTACCGCCTGGGACAGAACGTCCAGGCCAAGGTCGAATTCGAACGCGTGCTGCGCGAAGCCAAGAAGGACAACTACTGCGCCCTGTACCTCGGCCTGGCCCAGGCCCGCCTGGGCAAGGCGGACAAGGCCGTCGCCGCCTGGAAGCAGTACTTCAACCCCGACGAAGTGCGCATCATGCGCGAACTCAACCTCCAGATGGCCCTGCTCCAGTCCCCGGAAAAACCCGACCTCGAAGACGTGGTCGAACAGGTCGAAGAAGCCATCGCCATCCGCAAGGACGAACTCCTCGCCGAAGCGGCGGGCGAAGGCTAGACGCAGGCGCCGGGCGGGAGCCGGGGGAGAAGAAAGGCGGAATGCCTCCGGCGGCCAGGGCTCTGCCCTGGACCCGCTCAAGGGAATAATCC
>CAYUIN010000481.1:0-2797 GCA_964444695.1 uncultured Desulfocurvus sp. | reverse complement strand
TGGCACAGGGCCATCCCCGCGCGGAACAGCTCGTCCGTGATCCAGCCCTTGCGCTCCACGGCCATGGCCCGGATGTACGGCACCATGGCCGGACCGCCGAAGGCCGTCATCCCCAGGCGCAGGAACTCCATGAAAATCGCACGCAGCCTGGGCCGGACCGGGATGCCGTTGCCGTCCATGCCCCTCGCCCTCCGCTACAGCCCGATGTGCGGGATGCCGGACACGGCGGTCCAGCCCACCAGCCCGGCCAGTTCGCCCCAGATCACGGCGGCGCCCAGGAAATCGCCGTTCAGCCCGCCCATGCGCCGCGCCAGGGACCACAATTCCACCACGCCCAAAAAGGCCACGGCCAGGGCCGGGGCCATGAGCTGCACCGGCCGCGTCAGCAGCCCCAGGCCGATGACCTGCGCCGTGACCAGCACCAGCGCCCAGGGCGTGGCCCCGGGCAGGAAGGTCCGCCCCAGGCCGCCCTGCCGCGCCAGGGACCGCCCGGCGCAGGCCAGGGCCCCGGCCGTGCCCCGCCCGAGCACGAAGGCCCAGACCACCGCCTCGTAGGCCCGGTCCTGCAACAGCCCGTGCAGCAGCACCAGCTCCCCGGCCAGGCCCATGAACAGCGCCATGGCCCCGAAGGCTCCCAGGCGGCTGTCCTTGACGATCTCCCAGAACCGCTCGCCCCGCGCCCCCGAGCCCCAGGCGTCGAACAGGTCGCACCAGCCGTCCCAGTGCAGCCCGCGCGTGATCCACAAGGACAGCATCAGCAGCGTCCAGGCCTGCAACCACGGGTGCCCGCGCAAAAAGCCCAGATAAAACGGCAGCGTGACCAGCACGCCGATGACCAGCCCCGCCAGCGGGAAATACTTCACCGTGCGCGCCAGCACCGCGTCCTCGTAGACCCGCGCCGGGGCGATGCGCGACAGGAAGGACAACGACGCCACCAGCGGCGTGACGACCCTCACGGCGCACCCCCGTCGCCGGGCGCACCGCCCTGGACGACGACCAACCCCTCGCCGCAACGCGCGCCCAGCGCCCGCGCGGCCTGATCCTGATTCATGCTGATCTCCAAATATCCTTGGCTGCCCGCCAAAAGCCCCAACTCCCCGGGCTCCAGCTCGCCGTAGGTCCGCACCAGCCGCAAGGCCAGCGCCCCGCCCGCGCCCGGGCGCACCGTCAGCGGCCCGCCGCAACACAGCCGCCCGGCCCACGGCGCCACGGCCAGGTTCAACACGCAGTTGCCGAAACGGTCCACGTGCAACACCGCCGCCCGCGCCTCGCGCCGGGCCTCGTCCCAGCCCGGGGCCGCCCAGGGCAGGCGCACCAGCCCCGCCGGGTCCAGCTCCGGCCCCAGCAGCTCCGGCGCCTCGCCCAGGGCGATGCGCGCCGCCAGCGGGGCGAACACGTCCCGCCCATGAAACGTCGCGCTCACGCCCCCGGCTGCGGCATGCGCAGAAAGATCATACGCCCGCAAGGCGCCCTCGCCCGCAAGCAGCAGCCCGGCCAGCCCGTTGTCCGGCGCCAGGACCACCCGCCCGGCCGCCTCCAGGGCCACGATGCGCCGCTCCCCGCCCACGCCGGGATCGACCACCGCCGCGAACACCGTGCCGCGCGGAAAATGCCCCAGGCTCGCCGCCAGGAAAAACGCCCCCTGCGCCAGGTTGAACGGCTCCACCCCGTGCGTCACGTCCAGCACCGGCACCCCCGGCGCCAGCCGCGCCAGGACCCCGCGCATCTGCCCGACGTACGGGTCCGCCAGGCCGAAATCCGTCAGCAACGCCACCGCCGCGGGCATCAATACACCTTCCTGCGCGAGAAGCGGTGCCCCAACACGTTCAGCGCGCTGCCGATGATCGTGAAGGCCTGCGGGTCCACCGCATACACCGCCTCCTCCAGCCGCTTGACCTGGACGTTGTTGATGGCCGTGAGCAGGACCTGCTTCTCCTTGCCGGAATACGCCCCGCGCCCCTCGAGGTACGTGGCACCGCGCTTGAGATGCTGCATCACCGCCTGGGCCACCTCCTCGCTCTTGTCCGAGATGATGATCGCGAACTTGCGCTGGTTGAACATGCCCAGGAAATATTCCATGGCCTGCGACGAGACGAAGACCATCGCCATGGAATACAGCGCCCGGTCCACGTCCAGAAACACCATCGCACCCAGGAACAGCATCCCGTTGAAGAAGAACGTCACCGTGCCCATGCGCAGGCCGAAACGCTGGTTGAGGGCCACGGCGATGATGTCCAGGCCGCCCAGCGAGCCCAGCGTGCGCAGCGCGATGCCCGTACCCGCCCCGCTCACCGCGCCCGAGGCCAGCGCCGCCAACATCGGGTCCGCCACCGGCGCCTTGGCCTGGATCAGCTCCATGAAGACCACGATCATCGCCATGCCGAACAGGCTGTAGAAAAAGAACCGGCGGCTGACCGCGAACCAGCCCAGCGCGAACACCGGCACCGACAACAACCCCAGCCACAACCCGGGCGTCAGCGACCCCGTCACGTAATAGACCAACAACCCCGCCCCGGACACGCCGCCCGACACGAAGCCGTGCGGCACCGCCAAGGCCTGGATGCCGTACGCGCAAAGCAGCGCCCCCAGCGTAATCTGGGCCGCATTCCAAAACACCGACTGCGATCTGTCCTTCATGATTCAAGCTCCTGGCGCATTGTAGCCAAACCCGCCCCCACGGCAAGCACCAAGCACGGCGCGCGACAAGGGGAGGCCTCCGGCGGCTGGGGCGCTGCCCCAAACCCCGGCAGGGCTCTGCCCTGCACCCGCTTAAGGAAATAATTTCCTTAAGAATCCT
>CAYUIN010000480.1:0-2811 GCA_964444695.1 uncultured Desulfocurvus sp. | reverse complement strand
CGTCCAGGCGCAGGGCGAATTCGCTGCGCAGGGAGTCGGCGAAGGGCAGGGTGCGTCCCGTGGCCTCGAACACCGTGCCGTCCACCACGGCCCGCAGCCGGGGCTCGACGTCGGTGGCCGCGTCGCCGGGCAGGGTGGAGGTGAAGGGTACGGAGAGGTCCAGCTCCTCCACGGCGTGGCGCTGGTTCAGGGGGCGGTCCTCGAAGTAGGCGGCGCCGCCCTCGACGACGAAGTTGTTGACCACCAGGGGGAACGGCCCGGCCTCGTTGGCCTGGCCCGCGTCCTCGCGGGCCGTGCCGTCGCCCGCCAGGCGCTCCAGGATGTCGGAGAAATTGTAGCGCCCGTGGTCCAGGCGCGCCACGCGCACCACGGGCCGCGTCAGGCGCACCTCGTCCACCAGCACGGCCAGGCGCAGCAGGGAGAAGGACGAGGCGTTGACCACCACCCGGTCCACGGACACGAAGGGCTCGGGCGCGGCGGGGGCCGGGGCGGGGGCGGCGACGGGAGCGGCGGGCGCGGCGGCCGTGGCGTTGGCCTGCGCTTCCGTCTCGGCTGCGGCTGCGGGGGCGGCGGGCGCTTCCGGCGCGGCGGCGGCCTCTGTGGCCGGGGGTTGCGCGGCGGGCGCGGCCTCGTCGGCCTCGGCCACGGCCAGGCCTTCCAGGACCAGCTCCTGGAACAGGGGGTTGTAGCGGGCGCGCTCCAGGGTCACGCGACGGCCCAGGGCCTTGGAGGCCTGCTCGGGCAGGACGGATTCCACCACCAGCGGCACGACCACGAAGCCGCACAGCAGGTACGACGCGGCGGCCAGGCCCGCCAGCGCGGCCCAGCGCGTCGTGCGCCGCAGCGCCTTCCAGCGCCGCCACAGGGTCCTGTGCGTCGTGTCCTTGCTCGTCGCGTCCGTCGTCGTCCGGTCCATGCGGGCTCCCCCTTGGCGGTGGTGATGCGTCACGGAACATTTTACCTTACTTCGCCGCCAGCGGGAAGGCGCAAGGCGCGCCCGGGCGGCCCGTTTCGCCGCGATCCGCCTCCGCCCCCGGCCCGCGCTGGCATTCGCCTCTCCCCAGGCGCGTGGCCCGGCCCGCGCTGCCTGCGTCCCCGACCCGCCCGCGCCCGCGCCGCAATCCGCGCCGCGAGCCCCGGTCCGCGCCTGATGAGGGTTTCCCCCGCGCCGGGATTGTGGTATGGGCAAAGGGCGCTGCCGGGCCGGGCCCATCTCCTGCCAGGCATGTCGCAACCGGTTGGAACTCCGCTCCTTTTCTTCCATCTCATCGAGTAGGTGCACCCCCCATGCTGCTGAACGAGCACCAGAGCAAGAAACTCTTCGCCGAGGCGGGCATCCTCGTGCCCGACGGCATCCTCGTGACCCCGGCCACGCTGGAGACCGCGCGGCCGGAATTCCCCACGCCATGGTACGTCAAGGCCCAGGTGCCCGTGGGCGGGCGCGGCAAGGCCGGAGGCATCCAGCGCGTGGACGACCCCGAGGACCTGCCCGTGGTCGGCCGGGCCCTGTTCGAGAAGACCATAGGCGGGCACAAGGTGCCGCTGCTGCGCATCGAGGGCGAGGCCGCCAAGGTCCGCGAATTCTACTGTTCGTTCACCGTGTCGCGCGCCCTGGGCAACCTGGTGTTCACCATGGGCCGCCAGGGCGGCGTGGAGGTGGAGAGCCAGGGGCCGGAAAACCTGCTGGTACAGGAGGTCCCCATGAGCACGGGCCTTCTGGAATACAACGTGCGCGCCGCCTTCTTCCACCTGGGCGTGGACAAGCAGTACTGGTCCACCTTCCGCGAGTTCGTGCGCCGGATGTACGACGCCGTGCGCCACTACGGCCTGCTGCTGGCGGAGGTCAACCCGCTGGTCCTGGACGCGGAGGGCAACTGGGCCGCCCTGGACGGCAAGGTGGAGATCGACGACAACCACCTGGCCCTGCACACGGACCTGGAGCGCTTCTACACCCCCGAGCACGCCTCGCGCGAGGAGAACATCGCCCGCGAGGCCGGGCTGTCCTTCCACACCCTCACCGGGCGCATCGGGCTGATGGTCAACGGCGCGGGCCTGGCCATGGCGACCATGGACCTGCTGAACCACTCCGGGCTGCCCGCCGCCAACTTCATGGACCTGGGCGGCGCGGCGGACTACGACCGGATGCGCACGGCCATGACCCTGCTGTTCGAGGACCCGGACGTCACCGCCGTGCTGATCAACATCTTCGGCGGGGTCCTGTCCTGCGAGAAGGTGGCCCTGGCCCTGGCCGAGGCCCTGGAAGGCAAGGCCCCGGCCAAGCCGCTGGTGGTCCGCCTGTCCGGCAACCAGGCCGTGGAAGGCCGCCGCATCCTGGACGAGCTGGCCGCGGCCCTGGGCCCGGACGCCGAGCGCCTGACCATCGTGGCCGACGTGGGCGCGGCCATCGCCCGGCTGAAGGAGCTGGACGGCCAGGACCCCGGCTCCCGCGCCAAGGCCTGCGGCCCGGTGTGCGAGGCGGCGTTCTCCCCGCTGCCGTTCCCGGCGGGCCTGGGCTTCGAGAAGGGCCTGCCCGTGCTGGTGCAGGGCATCACCGGGCGCACCGCCCAGCTGCACACCCGCCTGATGCGCGCCTACGGCACGAATATCGTGGCCGGAGTCACGCCCTTCAAGGGCGGGCAGGAGGTGGAGGGCGTGCCCGTGTACAACAGCGTGCGCGAGGCCGTGCGGGCCCACGAGGTGCGCGCCAGCATCGTCTTCGTGCCCGCCGCCTTCGCCCCGGAGGCCATCGTCGAGGCCGCGCGCACGGGGATCGAGTGGGTGGTCTGCATCACCGACGGGCTGACCCAGCAG
>CAYUIN010000479.1:0-2818 GCA_964444695.1 uncultured Desulfocurvus sp. | reverse complement strand
CCCGGGCGCGCCGCGCTCCGGCCGGGGCGCCCCCGGGCGAAAGCCCTTGCGCCGCCTGCACCCCGGGCGGTTCGTCCCGCCCGGGCCCGGCCCCGGGGCCCCGGCCCCGTGCCCGGCGCGGCGGGGCGTGGTGCAAATCCAGAAGGATGCGCGCGGTATTTGCCAAAAGGAACTATCTATTATAGAGGGATTGGCCGGAGCGCCGCCGGTCGCGGCCCGCCCCGATCCCGGATTTTCCTCCGGCTCCTTCCGAACAGTGACCAACGGCCCGTGCTCCGCCCTCCCGGCGGCGCCCCAGGGGCCGACGCGCCCCGGCGCGGCCAACGGAGGTACGCATGTCCGCCTACACCGTCTACCAGGACCAGCTTCCCGGGCTTTTCCGCCTCTGGGCCAAGCTGTACAAGGTCCACGTCCCCGTCCAGACCGACGAAGGCTTCTACGATTTCCGGCCCTGGACCAAGGGCGGCGAGATCGCCTGGGACTACGACCTGACCGTGAATCCCTTAAAGCGCTTCCTGCTGCCCCCGCGCGAGGACCTCATCTCCTTCGACGCCGGGGACTACACCTCGCGCGGCGTGTTCGAGGCCCCGCAGCAGCTGCTGTTCGGCGTGCACCCGTACGACCTGCGGGCCATCGCCCAGCTGGACCAGCTCATGGAGCAGGGCAGCCCGGACCGCAACTACCTGCGCCGCCGCGAAAACACGGTGATCTTCGGCATGGAGCCGATGCGCGTGGCAAAGGACGCCTTCTGGTCCACCATGGGCGCGGGCCGCGCGGACATCGGCTACGACCTGTACTGGACCAAGACCGGCCCGGCCACGTTCTTCGTGGAGGTCGGCACCCCGCGCGGCGAGGAGCTTTTGCTCGCCGGGGGCGAAGTCGCCCGTGCCAGCGCCGCGCAGTACGAGGCCGCCCGCCGCGCCCGCGAGGCCATCCGCCGCCGCGCGGACAAGAACGGCCTGCACTTCCCCTGGCAGGAGCTGCCGCGCATCCTGAACAAGGCCTGGGACGATCCGCTGTGGCGCGAGCAGTCCCGGATGTGCCTGGCCTGCGGCTCGTGCAACCTCGTCTGCCCCACCTGCTACTGCTTCGACATCAAGGAAGAGCTGGACGAGAACCTGAAGACCGGGCGGCGCTGGCGCGAATGGGACGCCTGCATGCTGCCCTCCTTCGCCCTGGTGGCGGGCGGGCACAACTTCCGGGGCAAGCACCTGGAGCGCTTCCGCCACCGCTACTACCGCAAGGGCAAATACATCTTCGACATGATCGGCGAACCGGGTTGCGTGGGCTGCGGCCGATGCATCGGCGCGTGCACCGCGCGCATCGCCAACCCGCTGACCGTCTTCAACCGTCTGTACGAGGAGTACGCATGACCCCGGGCAAGGACTTCACCCCCTACGCGCCGCGTCCCGCGACCCTGGTGCGCAAGGTTCGGCTTTCGGACTACGTGACCCTGTTCGAATTCAACCAGGACGACGGGCGCCCCCTGGCCCACAAGCCCGGGCAGTTCATCCAGGTTTCGGTGTACGGCGTGGGCGAGGCCCCGTTCTCCATCAGCTCGCGGCCCAAGGCCGGGACCAACAGCTTCGAGATCGCCGTGCGCAACATCGGCACGGTGACCAACGCCCTGCACGCCCTGGAGGTCGGCCAGAAGGTCGGCATCCGCGGGCCCTTCGGGTCCTACTTCCCGGTGCAGGAATTCGTGGGCAAGGACACCCTCTTCGTGGCCGGCGGCCTGGGCTACATCCCGCTCCGCAGCCTGCTGCGCTACCAGCTGCGCCACCGCGAGGAGTTCGGCCGGATCATCGTGATGATCGGCACCCGCTCCCCGTCCGAGCGCATCTTCGTCGAGGAGATCGAGGCCCTGGGCGCGCGGCCCGACGTGGAGGTCATCGAGACCGTGGACTGCGCGGACGGCGCCTGCTGGACGGGCAACGTCGGCCTGATCACCACCCTGCTGCCCAAGGTCAAACTCGACGTGGAGAATACCTACGTGGCCATGGTCGGCCCGCCGGTGATGTACCGCTTTGTCATCGCCGCCTGCGTGGGCGACCAGTGCCTCTCGCCGGACCGCATCTACGTCTCCCTGGAGCGCAAGATGAAATGCGGCGTGGGCAAGTGCGGCCATTGCCAGATCAACGGCGTCAGCGCCTGCATCAGCGGGCCGGTGTTCCGCTACACGGACATCGAGCCCCTCAAGGAAGCGCTCTAACCGCCCCCGGGGCGGACCCACGGGAGGAATACCATGGGCAAGCCGAAAATCGCATTCTTCGACTTCGCGGGCTGCGAGGGCGACCAGCTCCAGGTGGCCAACCTGGAGGAAAAGCTCCTGGACATCCTGGAGCACGTCGAACTGGTCAGCTTCCGCGAGGTCATGACCGGAGAGAGCGACGACTACGACATCGCCTTCGTCGAGGGCTCCATCACCCGGCCCGAGGACGAAGAACGCCTGCGCGGCATCCGCGACAAGGCCAAGCTGCTGGTGGCGCTGGGCGCCTGCGCCCACATCGGCGGCGTGAACTGCATGAAGAACTTCATGGACGAGGCCGTGTACCGCGAACACGTGTACGGCTCCGGCGCCAGGATGTACCCCACGGCCCAGGCCCGGCCCCTGTCCGCCGTGGTCAAGGTGGACGCGGCCATCCCCGGCTGCCCCATCGACAAGCACGAATTCCTGCGCGTGACCAAGCAGCTGCTGCTGGGCATGCCCCCGGCGCTGCCGGAATACCCGGTCTGCGTGGAATGCAAGATGGCGGGCAACGTCTGCCGCTACGAACGCGGCGAACTGTGCCTGGGGATCATCACCCGGGGCGGCTGC
>CAYUIN010000478.1:0-2818 GCA_964444695.1 uncultured Desulfocurvus sp. | reverse complement strand
TCCGTCACCGTGACCAGCCTGGACTACGCCCTGGAATGGGCCGAGGACCACATCCTGGAAGAGGCCGGGGAGCTGCACCAGGAGCAGAAGTCCCTGCCGCAGCTGCTGGAACCCGTGTTCCCGGACGCGCGCTACATCCCGGTGCTGATGAAGGTCCTTAGGCGCGTGGTGGTGCGCAAGGGCAAGCCCGTGTTCCGCCAGGGCGACTCGTCCGACGCCATGTACTTCATCGAGCGCGGCATGGTGAACGTCGAGCTGGAGCTGGAAGGCGGCAAGCGCCTGCGCCTGAAGAAGATGGGCCCGGGCACGGTCTTCGGCGAGATGGGCCTGTACACGGCGGCCCCGCGCACGGCCTCCGTGGTCGCGGCGCAGGACTGCGTGCTCTACCGCCTGCCCACCAAGACCATGAGCCTGCTGCAGGCCAAGCGCCCGGCCCTGGCCTCGGCCATCCACCGCTTCATCGTGGCGCTTTTGGCAGACCGCGTGGCCTCGGCCAACGCCACCATCCGCGACATGCTGCGCTGACCCGTAAATCGCCCCCTCGCCCATTGCATCCTCGGCCAAGTCACGGTACCTAACGGCAGTACCGCACCCCAACCGACGGCCAGGACATGAAATTCAAGATCGCCCTGTGTGCTTTCCTGCTGCTTCTGCTCTCCATGGGCTTCAACATCATGTTGACCACGGCCTCCATGGAGAAGGTCTTCACCGAGGCCATCGTCTCCGAATACACCGTCATCGCCCGCGACCTGCAACGCTCCCTGGACCGTTCGCTGCGCTTCGGCAAGCGGCTGGAGAAGTTCACGGGCATCGAGCGCGTGCTGCTCGCCACACGGGCCCAGATCTTCAAGAACGTCGTGGTCCGCCACACCCCGCCCGGCTACCTGCGCAAGCTGCTCAGCGAGGACGACGTCGTCATCTCCGTGGCCCTGTCGGACGGCCAGACCCTGTATTCCACCAACAAGGACCTCGCGGGCGAGACCCTGCCCGCCGAAATCCGCAAGCTGTTCTTCACCGGCAACGCGGACGCGGACGCCCAGCGCCCGAGCTTCGTCAAATACCAGAACTACTACGCCCTGGCCCTGCCCATCCACGACAAGGACGGGAGCGTCGCGGCCGAGACGGTCATCACCTTCGGCGAGACCCAGGTCTCGCGCCTGCTGCGGCCGTTCTTCGACCACAACCTGAAGATGACCGGGGCGATCATGGTCTGCGGCATGGCCCTGCTGATCCTGGCCCTGAACCTGCTGACCCACGCCGCGCCCCTGGCCTCGGGCCTGCCGGGGCGGCGCATCTCCGTGGTCCTGTTCCTGGTGGTGGGCACGGCCCAGGTGGTCTTCTCCGGGCTGAACCTGCATTCCTTCCGCGACGAATTCCTGTCCATCAACCAGGCCAAGGCCACCACGCTGATGACCATGCTCAAGGAGGACATCGAGTTCTTCTTCGCCAAGGGCCTGCGCGTGGAGAGCCTGAACCGCATGGACGAGCTGCTGGGCGAGATCATCGACGCCTCGCCGGAGCTGTCCAACATCGTGGTCTACGACGAGGACGGCAAGCCGCTGTTTTTGGCCGACCAGAACGGCAGCCACGACTTCCGCACCGAGCAGGGCGCCAAGTCCGCCCCCGATCCCGGGCCGCTGCTGGGCAACTACGACGAGCGCTACCGCTCGCACATGCCCCTGATGCGCCAGGGCAAGGTGCACGGCCACCTGGTGGCCAACGTCTCGCGCCGGGCCGTGTTCCAGAAGCTCACGGAGATCTTCAAGGACTCCGCCACCGTGCTGGTCATCGCCATCCTGTTCTTCGTGGAGATGCTGATCCTGGCGAACCTGTTCATCAAGGACCAGTACGTGCGCAACAACGGCTCCGGCGGCGGCGGCGGCCCGCCCGAGGCCCCGGGGCGCGAGGCGACCCAGGCCATCGGCGGCGTGCCCTTCACGGCCATCCGCCCGGCGGCCTTCCTGTTCCTGTTCGGCATCGACATGTGCATCTCCTTTTTGCCGCTGTACATGAAGGCCCTGTACGTGCCCATCCTGGGCCTGTCCAAGGAGGTCGTGCTGGGCCTGCCCATCTCGGTGGAGATGCTCTTCGTGGGCATCGCCATCCTGGTCTCGGGCACCTGGATAGACCGGCGCGGCTGGCACCAGCCCTTCTGGACCGGGCTCGTGGGCGCCATGGCGGGCACGGCCTGGTCCTGGCTGGCGCCGGACGCCATCCACTTCATCTGCGCGCGCGGGCTGGTGGGCGTGGGCTACGGGTTCTTCCTGATGAGCGCCCAGGGCTTCGTGGTCCAGCAGACCGGGGCCCACAGCAAGGCCCAGGGCATGGCCCAGCTCTGGGCGGGCGTGTTCGCGGGGAGCATCTGCGGCGGCGCGGCGGGCGCCATGATGGCCGAGCGCATCGGCTACCGGCCCGTGCTGCTGGTCGGCACGGTGATCATCGTCTTCGCCGGGATCTACGGCATGAGCTTCCTGCGCCGGGCCATGGGGCGGCCCAACTACTGCCTGATCTGCGACAACCCCAAGGAGCGTCCGAGCCTGACCATGAAGAGCGCCCTGGGCTTCCTGTGCAACCGCGACGTGTTCGGGCTGGTGGCCCTGGCCTCCATCCCCGGCTCCCTGGCCTTCGTGGGCTTCATGTACTACTTCAGCCCCGTGTACCTGGCCGACCTGGGCGAGACCCAGTCGGACATCGGCCGTATCTACATGCTCTACGGCGTCTGCCTGATCTACATCGCGCCCTTCATCAGCCGCTTCTTGGACATCGCCGACAACCAGAAGTTCTACATCTTCCTGTCCGGCGTGGTGGGCTGCCTGGG
>CAYUIN010000477.1:0-2819 GCA_964444695.1 uncultured Desulfocurvus sp. | reverse complement strand
GTCACAGCCGCCGCACCCTTTCGGCCCGCAGGGCCAGGCTTCCGGCGATGGCGTCGTCGATGGTTTGCAGGGCGTCGGCCTTGCCGTTGGGGAGTCGGACTTTGAGGGGCAGGTAGTTGGAGGCGTGGTTGGCGAGGAACAGGCCCCGGGTGAGGCGGGTGTGTTCGAGCAGGGTGCGCAGTTCGCGCAGCATGCCCTGGGCGTCGGGGAGGGTGAAGGCGCCGGTGGCGGCGTCCTTGTACAGCGGGGTGTTGGGCATCAGCATCAGGGTCAGTGCGGAGGCGGTGTCGGGGTCCATGGCGGAGAGGGCCCGGCCGGTGCGGCGGGCGTGGGTTTCGGAGCCGTCGGTGCCGCCCAGTCCGAGCAGGACGGTGACGTTCAGGCGCATGCCCGCGTCCTTGGCGCGGCGGGCCTGTTCGATGATGGTCCTGGCGTCGCCCCATTTGCGGACGCGGGCCAGGACGTCGTCGTCGCCGGATTCCAGGCCGAGGTACACGGCGCCGAGCCCGGCGGCGCGCAGCTCGCGCAGTTGCGCGTCGGATTTGCGGGACAGGGCCTTGGCGCTGGCGTAGGCGCCGGTGCGCGTGACCCAGGGCAGGTCGCGGCGGATGGCGGCCAGGATGTCCAGCAGGCGGTCCTGTGGCAGGACGAGGGTGTCTCCGCCGCACAGGAACACGCGGCGCAGGGCCCGGCAGTGGCGCGCGGCGAATTGCACGTCGCGCGCCACGGTGTCCGGGTCCTTGATGGTGAAGCGTTCCCCTTTGTAGGCGCCGCAGAAGGTGCACTTGTTGTGCGAGCAGCCCGTGGCGACCTGCAACAGGATGGAGTCGCCCTCGTTGGGCGGCCGGATGATGGTCCCCTGGTGATCCACTGGCGCCTACTTTTCTTCGGCCTGCATCCAGTAGGGGTTGGAGATGTCCTCGAACACGGCCAGGGCGGCTGTGGCGCCCTCGCCCACGGCGGTGGCGATCTGCTGCACGCCGCCGATGACGTCGCCGCAGGCGTAGATGCGCGGGATGTTGGTGCGCATGCCCCGGTCCACCTCGATGTAGCCGTAATCGTCCAGGCGCACGCCGATCTGCTGGGCGACCTCGGTGTTGGGGTTCCAGCCGATGGCCAGGAAGGCACCGTCCACCTTGAGGTCGGTGGTCTGGTCGTCCAGGACGTTGCGCAGGCGCACGCCGTGCAGCCCGTTCTCGTCGCCGACGAACTCCTCGACCACGGAGTTCCAGATCACGGGGATGCCTTCCTTTTCCACGTTGTTCTGGAGGTGCCGTTCGGCGCGGAAGGCGTCGCGGCGGTGGACGATGGTCACGCCGACGCCCATGTTCTTGAGGTGCAGGGCCTCGGTGAGGGCGGTGTTGCCGCCGCCGACCATGATGACTTCCTTGCCCTTGTAGGCCCAGCCGTCGCAGGAGGCGCACACGGACACGCCGCGTCCGAAGAGCTTCTTTTCGCCGGACACGCCCAGGAGCTTGGCGTGGGCGCCGGTGGCCAGGACGAGGGCCTTGCAGACGTAGTGTCCGCGCGGGGTGAAGACCTCGATCCTGCGGCCGACCTTGACCTCCTCGATGGGTTCGCCCTCGTTGATGTCGCAGTAGCCCCGGGCCTGTTCGGCGATCATCTCCATCAGCTTGATGCCGCCCACGTGCTTGAAGCCCGGGTAGTTTTCCACCTCGGGGGTCTGGATGACCTGGCCGCCGATCATGCCCTTTTCCAGGATCAGGGTCTTCAGGCCGCTGCGCTCGGTGTACACGGCGGCGGTGAGCCCGGCGGGCCCGGCTCCGGCCACGATGACGTCGAAGACCTGGGCGGGGGCGGCGCCCTCGGGGGCGGCCTCGCCTTCGGACTGGGCCCTGGCGGCGCGCATCACGTCGGCCACCACGCCTTCGACCTGGCCCGCGTCCACGGCTTCCAGCAGGTCTTCGGCGGTCTTCAGGGCGGCCATTTCGATGACGAAGCGTTCCTCGGGCATCAGCCCGCGCTGGCGGAAGTCCTCGTTGACCACGGTCAGCGGCAGGGCGCTGGCGTCGTAGCGTTCGGCCAGGTCGCGGTTCTCGCCGGTCTCGATGCATTCGGCGCGGACCAGGTCCGGCCGTTCGATGGCGGCGCGCATGGCCAGGGCCACCATGCCCGGGCAGTACGGGCAGGTGGGGCTGACCAGGACCTTCACGTCGCGCTCTTCCTTCAGCTCGGCCATGATCTTCTTGGACAGGTCGGACAGGCCGCTCTGGCCGTAGGAGGCGAGCATCAGGGTCTCGATGAAGGTCCGGGCCTCCTCGCCCAGGGGTGCGCCGGTGAAGCGCAGGGCGTAGCGGTCCGGGGCCACGAGCAGGGTGGGCGAGCGGTCCACGCCGCGCTTTTGGGCCTGTTCGTCGCCCACGGTGTGGTGGGTCACGGAAATCTTGGGGCCCAGGCGCGCCACGTCGCGCATGAACAGGGTCATGGCCTCGTTGTAGGGGTCGTTGCTCCCGTCCTTGGTGAAGACCTCCAGGGCCACGGGCTCGCGCATGCCTGCGAACAGTTCTTCCAGGTGCTTGCGGCTGTCCTCGGGGAGGTACCATTCCTTGGAATCGCCGCCCTTGCCGGTCGTCTTGGTCTTGTCGCTCATCCATCCTCCGATCCCGTCCGCAGCGGGCGGGACTTCTTGCGTTTTTCAGGCAGTGCGGACAAAGTAACACCGCACCGTACCGCTATTCAACCCCGGAAGGAACCTTGATGCGTTTGGCACATACCTGCCGCATGCCCCGGCGGATCGTCTTGTGGGCCGTGGCCGTCCTGGCGCTGGCCTTGGCGCCTGCCGCCGCGCCCGTCCGGGC
>CAYUIN010000476.1:0-2824 GCA_964444695.1 uncultured Desulfocurvus sp. | reverse complement strand
ACGATCAGCGGCACGAAGATGCCCAGGCTCTGGTAGAGCGGGTAGGCGTAGGCCTGCATCAGCAGCTCCACCGAGACGACCAGCGAGGCCGCGATGACGATGAAGCAGGCGATGCGCACCTTCTTGGGGATGATCTTGCGGACCAAGGAGATGATGGTGTTGCTCAGGGTGAGCACGAAGATGACCGCCATGCCCATGCCCAGACCGTCGGAACCCGACTTGGTGACGGCGAGCACGGGGCACAGACCCAGGACCAGGCGGAAGGGCGGAATCTCCTTCCACAGGCCTTTGGTGAATTCTTTGACGAAACTGGCCATAGCGTTCTCCCGGCGCGGCTAAAACGCCGCTTCCAATTCAGGTTTGAGGCTCTTGTAGATTTCAATGGCCTTGTTCGCCGCGACCACCGTGCCGGTCGAGGAGATCGTGGCGCCGGAGACGGCGTCCACGGTGCCGCCCTTTCCGGACAGGCCGACGCCGTTCAAGGGCAGCCCCTTGAACTGCTTCTGGTACTTCGCCTCGGTGACGCGCATGCCCAGGCCCGGAGTCTCCTTCAGCGTGGTCACGCCGATGCCCGCCAGGGCGTCCTTGGCCAGGTCGATGCCGACCATCACGCCGATCTGCCCGCCGTAGCCGGGACCGAAGGCCTCCAGGGCCACGGCCACGAGCTTGCCGCCCTTCTTGGCCGGGAACACGGTCACGGGACCGTCGGCCGTGTCGAACTTCTTGCGGTCGGCGATGGGATCGTTCTCGGCGTCGGTGAAGACGCTCTGGATGGCCGGGCCCTGCACGTTGAGCAGGACCTGCTCCTCGATGGGCTTGGCCGTCACCTGTTTCAGATAGGCCAGGGACAGGCCCGACGCTCCGCTGATCAGCGAGAGCACGACGATCATGTTGATGATTTCACGCATGGCTTACCTCGCACCGAAGGGTTTGGGCCGGATGAGGTCGAACATGGGCGTGAACAGGTTCGCGAACAGGATGGCGAAAGGCACGCCGTCCGCATAGATGCCGTAGACCCGGATGATCACGGTCATCACGCCGCAGGTCACGCCGAAAGCGACCATGGCCGCCCTGTTGACGGGCGAGGAGTTGGGATCGGTCGCCAGGAAGAAGGCGCCGAGCATCACGCCCCCGCTCAACAGGTGGAAGATCGGGTTGGGGTACACGGACGGGTCGATGAAGTAGAACACCAGGCCCGTGAGCAGCACGCCCGCCAGGAACCCGGCGGGGATGTACAGCTTGAGCAGGCCCTTGGAGACCAGGTACAGGCCGCCGGCCAGCAGCGCCAGCACCTGGGCCGCGCCCAGACCGCCCAGCTGCTTGCCCAGCAGCATGTCCGAGAAGCTCACCCGCGAGGCGGCTTCCAGGCCGAGGAACTTGAGCTGGGTCAGGGGGTTCACCAGGTCCGTGGAAAGGACCATGGCGTCGGGATCCATCTGGATCTTCCAGGACAGGGCGACGATGGCCCAGCCGACCAGCGGCGGGCACAGCGGGTTGCCGCCCAGGCCGCCGAAGAGCATCTTGCCCACGAGCACGGACAGGCCCGAGCCGATGACCACCAGCCACCACGGCGCCATGGCCGGGAGCAGGAAGGCAAACAGCAGGCCGACGAGCACGGCGTGGAAGTCGTCCACGCTGGACTCGCGTTCCATGACCTTGCAGCACACGGCCTCCACGGCCACGGCGGTGGCGCAGGACAGCGCCATCACGCGCAGGGCCGGAAGCCCGTAATAGACCACGGCCATGACCGCGGCGGGCAGCAGGGCCAGAAGGTATTGTTTCATGACCCCGGGCACGGTGCGTCCGCAATGCCAGTGCGGCGGAGCGGCCACGGTGAACAGGGTGGGAGTGGTTGCCTCTTTCGCCATTGGTGCGCCCTCCTTGGCTATTCGCCCTGCAGGCGGCAGGAGGTGAGGGCAGAAGCCTGGAGTTCCAGGGTCTTCTTGCCCATGCGGATGAACTGCAAGAGCGGACGGCGGGCGGTGCAGACGTAGCCGCACAGGCCGCATTCGATGCACGCCTCGATGTGGAACTTCTGGGCCTGGTCGAAGAGCTTGAACTCCACGTAGCGGGCCACGAAGCCGGGCATGATCCGCGAGGGGCAGACCAGCGTGCACTCGCCGCAGTTGATGCAGGCCTGATCGGTGACCGGCGGGAAGGCCGCCTGGGGCACCACGCTCAGGGCGTAGACGTTCTTGCCCACGCCGCGGTCGGTGCTCGGCACGGCCTCGCCGCGCATGGGCCCGCCCACGATGACCCTGTCCCCGGCGCCGGGGGCCGCCCCGGCCAGGGCCAGGACGTCCGTCAGCGGGGTGCCGATCTTGACCTCGTAGGCGGCGTCGCCCACGGTCAGGACGGTCTCGGTCAGGGGCAGCCCGGTCTGGGCCACCTTGCCCACGGCGTACAGGTCCATGACGCTGACCACGGCCACGCCGTCGGGGCGCTCCTTGCCGGTCACGGCCTTCACGACCAGATCGTCCACGCTTGCCGGGTAGACCGGGGAGATCTGCTTCACGGTGCAGCCGTAGAGCGTGGCGGCGCTGCCGGTGGGCACGGCCAGGAACACCGTCCCGGGCTCGGCCAGCTTCTGGATCAGGGCCAGGCCCTTCTCCACGGTCTCCTTGTACTGCCCGAGCAGCAGTTCGGCGATGCCGGTGCCGGGCTCGGGGTTCAGCCCGTTGACCACCAGGGTCGGGGTCTTGGCGAACAGCTTGACGGAGACGCCCAGCTGCTTGAGGGCCTTCTTGAGCTCGTCCCCGGCCAGACCGTCCAGGGCCACGGGGGCCACGGGGTCGGCGCTGGGGGCGGGCTCGCCCTCCTTGGC
>CAYUIN010000475.1:0-2826 GCA_964444695.1 uncultured Desulfocurvus sp. | reverse complement strand
ACCTGGGTCCAGGTGATGCCCTTCATGCCGCCCAGGCCCGCGTAGATGAACACGATGACCATGCCGATGAGCACGCCGGTGTTCACGTCCACTTCCAGGAAGCGCGAGAAGACGATGCCCACGCCGCGCATCTGTCCGGCGACGTACGTCAGCGAGACGAAGATGGCGCAGATCAGCGCCACCACGCGCGCGGTGTTGGAGTAGTAGCGGTCGCCCACGAAGTCCGGCACCGTGAACTTGCCGAACTTGCGCAGGTACGGCGCGAGCAACAGCGCCAGCAGCACGTAGCCGCCCGTCCAGCCCATGAGGTACACGGCGCCCGTGTAGCCCGAGAAGGAAATGATGCCCGCCATGGAGATGAACGAGGCCGCGCTCATCCAGTCCGCCGCGGTGGCCATGCCGTTGGCCAGGGGCGGGACGCCGCCTCCCGCCACGTAGAAGCCCTTGGTATCTTTCACCCGCGAGAGCCAGGCGATGGTCAGGTACAGGCCGAAGGTCAGGCCGACCATGACGTAGGTCCAGGATTGAATGCCCATGTTAGTTCTCCTGCCGCCGCGAAGGGCGATGGTTGTTCGTTGGCTTCGGTGGCCTATTCGTGGACGTCGTACTCGCGATCAAGCCGCAACATCAGGAAGTAGTAGACGAAGATCAGCAGTACGAAGACGTAGATGGAGCCCTGTTGCGCGAACCAGAATCCCAGCGGGAAGCCGCCGATCCGGATGGCGTTCAGGGGTTCCACGAACAGGATGCCGCAGCCGTAGGACACGACCGCCCAAATAAGCAGCAGGAGCGCCATGTAGCCGACGTTCCTCTTCCAGTATTCCTTCATTGAACCTTTGCTGGACATAAGACACCCCCTGTCCGATTGGTGTTGCGGGCCGGGGCGCGTCGCCCCCACCCCCCGCCCCCGGGGCGGACGCTGTGCACCAGGCGTCCGCCGTCGGCGGCGATCCATGCTCTCGTCTTACGGCCGGAAAACCCACTGCGCACGCCATTTTCGGTGAACGGCAAAAACCCCGGGCAGACCGGTTTCGGCCGTTTTGGCCCCGCCGCTGGCCGGGCCTGGGCCGCCGCTCACACCGCCACGGCGCCGCTCGGCCCTGCGCCACGCCGCTCGCCGCCCGCCTCCGCCCCGGCGGGCGGAATTTTCAGCACCCCGCCGTTAGCCGTTCACCTTTGGCGGGACATCTGCTATCGCCTGTGGAGCGCATGTGCGCGTTCACCCAGCCCGCCCCGCTCCCCCCGGGACGGATAGGACACCGCCGATGATCAGCTTCCTGGATGTCGTCTTTGGGGTCATTGCCCTGTTCCTCGTGGTGCGCGGCCTGTTTCGCGGGCTGCTCAAGGAAGTCCTCTCCACCCTGGGCATGGTCGGCGCCTGGTGGCTGGCCGGGAAATACGGCTCCGTGGTCGCGGACCAGGCCTCGTCCTGGTTCGAAAGCCGGGGCCTGGCCGAACTCGTGGGCTACCTGGCCGTGTTCTTCGGCGTCATGCTCGGGGTCAAGCTGCTGACCTGGCTCGTGGCCAAGATCCTGGGGGCCTCGCCCATGGCCTGGATCGACATGCCCGGCGGGGCCCTGGTGGGCCTGGGCAAGGCCTGGCTGCTGTGCTGCGTCATCCTCGCCGGACTGCTGGCCTTCATGCCCGACGCGGGCTTCATCAGCCGCTCCATGGCCGTGCCCTACCTGCGCCCGGGCGCCGATTTCCTGCGCGAAAAGATGCCCCGCAGCATGGACGACTTCGACCCCGCCAAGCTGATGCCCGGCCCCTCCTCCTCCGACAAGGAAGGGACCAAGGACGACGCCCAGCCCGGGATGACCGACAAGGCCCGGGAACTGTTGCAGAAAATTCAAGAATCCGTGAAAGATTTGAACAAGGATACCAAGGACAAATGACCACTCCCAAGGACGTTCCCCCCGCTCCCGATCACGGCCCCGCCCTCAAGGAACTGTTCGACGTCATCCACGCCCTGCTGGCCCCGGGCGGCTGCCCCTGGGACCAGAAGCAGACCGCCCAGACCATGACCGACTACGTGGTCGAGGAAGGCTTCGAACTCGTGGAGGCCATCCGCGCCGACACCCCCGAACACTCCACCGAGGAGACCCGCTCCGAAGTCATGGAGGAGCTGGGCGACGTCACCTTCCTGCTCATGTTCATCGCCACCCTCTACGACCGCGCGGGCCACTTCGACTTCTCAGACTCCCTGCGCTACTCCGCCGCCAAGATGATCCGCCGACACCCCCACGTGTTCGGCGACCTCAAACTGAAGGACCAGGAAGAACTCCTCCAGAACTGGGAACGCATCAAACGCAGCGAAAAGACCGAAGGCGACGAACAACCCAAACGCGTCTACGACTCCCTGCCCAAAGGCCTGCCGCCCATGCTCAAGGCCTACCGCATCAACTCCAAGGCCGCCCGCGCCGGGTTCACCTGGGAGACCGACGAGGACCAGGCCCGCCAGCTCGCCGACGAATGGAACGAATGGCAACAGGCCAAGGCCTCCGGCGACACCGCTCGCATGGAAGAGGAATTCGGCGACTACCTGTTCACCCTCATCGAATACGGACGCCGACACGGCCTCAAGGCCAATACCGCCCTGGACGGCGCCAACAACAAGTTCCTGCGCCGCTTCAACGCCATGGAACAGGCCGCCCGCGACCAGGGCCGCGACATCGCCGAACTGACCCTCGCCGAAATGAACACCCTCTGGGACAAGGCGAAACAATAACGCCGGGCTGAAGTAGCCTCCGGCGGCTGGGGCGCAGCCCCAGACCCCGCCAGGACTCTGTCCTGGACCTGCTCAAGGGGATAATCCCCTTAAGAATC
>CAYUIN010000474.1:0-2834 GCA_964444695.1 uncultured Desulfocurvus sp. | reverse complement strand
GAGCCCATCGTCTGCACGCCCGAGGACGCCTACCGCTGCTTCATGCGCACGGAGATGGACTACCTCGTGGTCGGCGACTGCCTGTTCGCCAAGACCGAGCAACCCGAGTGGGCCGAAGAAGGCGATTGGCGCAACGAGTACGACCTCGACTAAATCCCGGCACGAATCCCGGCGCGGGAGCGGCGCGTCTGCTGCGTTGCCGGGTGCTTGCCGTAGGGGGACTACGGCTGCGCGCCCGTCGCCTTGCATCCACACCACTCCCGCGCCGGGATTCCTTCGGCTTTTTGGGGGGAGTGGGGAGGAGTGATTGGGTGGTTGTGGATGGGCGGTTCGGTCGAGCCGGGTGGGTGGAGAGTTTGACGAATGTTCCGAGGGGCCGCGTGCCCCTCGTTTTGTGTGCAATATTTAGGAGACGGCCTGCGGGCTGAGTGAGGGCGCGATGGATTGGCATATCAGGTTCAGTGACGAGCGGGGCGTTTTGGAGCTTCTGGACCAGCGCTTTCTGCCCACGCGGGAGGACTGGTACGACTGCACGGACACCGCCTCGACCATCTTCGCCCTGCAGGTGATGGTCGTGCGCGGGGCGCCCGCCATCGGCGTCACGGCGGCCTACGGCTGCTGGCTGGCCGCCCGCGAGGCCGGGGACGGGCCGGGCTGGCAGGGCAGGCTGGACGGGCTGCTGACCGCGCTGGAAAACGCCCGGCCCACGGCCGTCAACCTGGCCTGGGGCGTGCGCCGGATGCGCGCCGCCTGGGACAAGGCCCTGGACCACGCGGCGCTGTGCGACCGCTGGCTGGCCCTGGCCAAGGAGATTCACGACGAGGACAAGCGCTTCTGCCGCACCCTGGGCGAGATCGGCGGCGCGGTCATCGACGACGGCGACACCGTGATGACCCACTGCAACGCGGGCGCCCTGGCGACCTCGGACTACGGCACGGCCCTGGGCGTGATCCGCGGCGCGTGGGACGCGGGCAAGCGGAACATCAAGGTCATCGCCAACGAGACCCGGCCCTTCCTGCAGGGCGCGCGGCTCACGGCCTGGGAGCTGCATAGGGACGGCATCCCCGTGAAGGTCGCCTGCGACAACGCCTGCGCGCTGCTCATGAAAAAGGGCCTGGTGGACAAGGTCGTGGTCGGCGCGGACCGCATCGCGGCCAACGGCGACGCGGCCAACAAGATCGGCACCATGGGCGTGGCCATCCTGGCCAAGCATTTCGGCGTCCCGTTCTACGTGGCGGCCCCGCTCTCGACCATCGACCGCGAGACCCCCACCGGCGACGACATCCCCATCGAGGACCGCACCCCGCGCGAAGTGACCCACGTCGGCGAGACCCAGATCGTCCCCGACGGCGTGGAGGTCTACAACATGGCCTTCGACCCGACCCCCAACGAACTCATCGCGGGCATCATCACCGAGGTCGGCATCCTGCGCCCGCCGTACGCAAAGAGCATCGCCGAGGCCTTCGAGGCGGCCGGGAGCTGAGCGTCGCTTCACAAAGCGCCGCTTGCATGCCGCGCCGATTCCGTATAATGAGCCCAGGCCGGACCGGACGCATTTCGTCCGCTCCGGCCTTTTCCTTTCGATTCAAATCCCCCGCGATCTGCGCTATACGGAATCATCATGCTTGCAACCATCGCCCTCATCGGACGCCCCAACGTGGGCAAGTCCACGCTGTTCAACCGGCTCCTGCGCCGCAATAAGGCCATCACCCACGACATGCCGGGCGTCACGCGCGACCGCATCTACGGCGTGGCCCGGCCCAAGGAAGGGCGGCCATACGCCCTGGTGGACACCGGCGGGCTGGTGCCGGAATCCAACGTGGACATCGAGCGGGCCATCGAGCAGCAGGCCGCCGAGGCCCTGGCCGAGGCCCAGGCCGTGTTGCTGGTGGTGGACGCCCGCGAAGGCGTCACGCCCATCGACGAGCACGTGGCCCGCGAGCTGCGCCAGGAAGGCAAGCCCGTTTTGCTGGTGATCAACAAGGTGGACGGCGCGGAGCAGGAGAACACGGCGGGCGAATTCCACGCCCTGGGCCTGGAGATGGTCCACGTCAGCGCCGCCCACGGCCACGGCATCCCGGCCCTGGTGGAGCGCATCGAAACCTTCCTGGACGAGCTGGGCATCGAGTCCCAGGAGCGCGAGCTGGACGACGAGACCCGGGGGCTCAAGATTTCCATGATCGGGCGGCCCAACGCGGGCAAGTCCTCGATCATCAACGCCATCCTGGGCGAGCGGCGGCTCATCGTCTCCGACGAGGCGGGCACCACCCGCGACAGCGTGGACGTGACCTTCGAGCGCGGCGGCAAGGTCTACACCTTCGTGGACACCGCGGGCGTGCGCCGCCGCACGAGGATCGAACACAGCCTGGAGAAGTTCTCCGTGCTGCGCAGCCTGAAAAGCAACAGCCGGGCCCAGGTGGCCGTGCTGGTGGTGGACGGCATGGAAGCCCTGTCGCACCAGGACAAGCGGCTCATCGAGTTCCTGGACCGGGAGAAGACCCCGTTCATCGTGGCCGTGAACAAGACGGACCTGCTGCCCCGGGACAAGATGAACGAGCTGCGCGCGCACTACGCCAAGGAGTTGCAGATGGTCGGCCACGTGCCCGTGGTCTACACCAGCGCCAAGACCCGCGCGGGCCTGGGCGGGCTGCTGCCCCTGGCGGAGAAGATCTGGGCGGAGTGTTCCCTGCGCGTGGGCACGGGCGAGCTGAACCGCATCATGCGCGAGGCCATCGACCGGCATCAGCCGCCGCTGATCAAGCGCCGCCGCGCCAAGTTCTACTACCTGACCCAGGCCGACACCGAGCCGCCGACCTTCATCTTTTTCGTCAACG
>CAYUIN010000473.1:0-2835 GCA_964444695.1 uncultured Desulfocurvus sp. | reverse complement strand
GACAACCGCTTCGTGCTGGACTACGACCACCCGCAGTCCATCGGCTACATGGCCCCGTTCTACGGCAACTTCGGCGTGATCCTGAAGGCCTACGCCTACATCCTGCGCCTGGGCCGCGAAGGCCTGACCCGCGCCACGGAACACGCCGTGCTGGCCGCCAACTACATGCGCAAGCGCCTGGAAACCGTGCTGGAGATCCCCTACAACCGGACCTGCATGCACGAGTTCGTGGCCTCCGCCGTGGGCGACGCCCTCAACGGCGTGCGCGCCCTGGACATCGCCAAGGCGCTGCTGGACAAGGGCCACCACGCACCCACGATCTACTTCCCGCTGATCGTCAAGGAATGCCTGATGTTCGAGCCCACCGAGACGGAGAGCAAGGACACCCTGGACGGCTTCGTGGACGACCTGATCGAAATCGTCGAGCGCGCGGGGACCGACCCCGAGTCCGTCAAGGCCGCGCCCGTGACCCTGCCCGTCACGCGTCTGGACGAAACCAAGGCCGCCCGCGAGATGGTGCTCACCGATGACTGCGGCTGCGAATAGCCACTCGGTGCGCTTCGACCTCGTGGTGCTGGGCGGCGGCCCCGGCGGCGTGGACTGCGCCGTCGAGGCCGCCCGCCTCGGCCTGGCCACCGCCCTGGTGGAACGCGCGGAGCTGGGCGGCACCTGCCTCAACAGAGGCTGCATCCCCACCAAGCTCTTCCTGGGCGCCACGGAGTGCATCCACGAAATGCACGCCCAGGCCAAGCTGCGCCTGCTCAGCGGGCAGATCGACGTGGACCTGCCCGCGCTGCAGAAACGCAAGGGTCAGATCCTGGCGGGCAGCCGCACGGCCATCGAAAAGCAGCTCGCCGCCGCGGGCGTGACCCTGCTGCGCGGCCAGGGCCAAGTGACCTCGGACCAGACCCTGACCGTCGCCACCGGCGACGGCCCCGTGGACGTGCGGTACGGCCGCCTGGTGGTCGCCACCGGCTCCCGGCCCACGGCCTTCCCCGGCATGCAGCCCGACGGCGACCGCGTGCTGGACTCCGACGGCATCCTGGACGTGGCCGAGGCCCCCGACTCGCTGCTCATCGTCGGCGGCGGCGTCATCGGCCTGGAGCTGGGCCGCTTCTTCTCCCGCCTGGGCGCGGCCATCACCGTGGTCGAGGCCCTGGACCGCCTGGCCCCGTGGGAAGACCCCGAGGTCTCCGCCACCCTGGCCTCGCTGTGCAAGCGCGAAAAATGGAAGCTGCACCTGGGCTGCCGCGTGAAAAGCCTGACCAGCGAGTCCGGCGCCGCCCGCCTGATCATGGAGGACGGCACGCAGCTGTCCGCCGCCCTGGCCCTGGTGGCCACCGGGCGCGGGCCCAACACCACCGGCATCGGCCTGGAAAACGCGGGCGTCTGCCTGGGGCGCGGCAACTTCGCCGTGGTGGACGACCGGCTCATGGCCGCGCCCACCGTGGCCGTCATCGGCGACGCCAACGGCAAGGCCATGCTGGCCCACGCCGCCTCGCACCAAGGCCACTACGCCGCGCGCCACGCCGCCGGACGGGCCGACGGCCCCTACGCCCCCGGGCCCATGCCCTGGTGCATCTACGGCGCGCCCGAATCCATGCGCGTCGGCCGCATGGCCCACGAGCTGAAGGCCGATGGCCTGGCCCCCAGGGTCGGCAGCTTCCAACTGGCCGCCAACCCCATCGCCCAGGCCCACGCCAGCGCCCAGGGCTTCGTCAAGATCGTCTGGCTGGACGGCCGCGTGGCGGGCGTCACCGCCGTGGGCCACGGCGTGTCGCACCTTGTAACCCAGGCGACCATCATGGTACGGGACGGCTGGACCCGCGAGGACGCAGACTCCCTCATCTGGGCCCACCCGACACTGGACGAGGCCCTGCTGCACGCCCTGACCGCCGACCCGGCCGACGCCTGACGCACCGCTCCACGCGGCGCACATACGACGCATCCGGGCCGGGCGGGGCTTCCCCGCCCGGCCCTTTGCTTCCCCGCCGGACGGGCCGCGACATGGCGGAGACACGCGCTTCGATCCCTACAAAACATCGGCAACAAATTCGCAACCTGAAAATTCATCGCCTGAGCATATGCAACTCGAACCAATGACCGACACGACCATGCCCGGCGTCCTGGACGCCATCCAGCCCATCGTCCTGGCCTCGGGCTCGCCCCGCAGGCAGGAGATGCTCGCCGCCCTGGGCATCGAGTTCACCATCGCCCCCTGCCCCGAGCCCGAGCCCCAGCCCGAACCCGGCGAAGACCCAGACGCCTACGCCCGCCGCGCCAGCCGCGCCAAGGCCGCCGCCGTCGCCGCCCTGTACCCCGAGGCCGTGGTCATCGGCTCGGACACCATCGTCGTCCTGGACGACGAGATCATGGGCAAGCCCGCCGGTCCCGACGAGGCCATCCTCATGCTCTCCCGACTCGTGGACAACACCCACCGCGTCGTCTCCGGCTGCGCCGTGCACCACCCCGGCGGCAAACCCGTGGTCTTCTCCGTGTCCACGGACGTGACCATGGGCCCGCAACCCCTGGAAGTCCTGCTGGCCTACGTCGCCACCGGCGAGCCCATGGACAAGGCCGGGGCCTACGCCATCCAGGGCCAGGGCGGCTTCCTCGTCCAGTCCATCCGTGGCTCCTACAACAACGTCGTCGGCCTGCCCCTGGCCCGCCTCGTCGAAACCCTCTTCACCATCCGCGCCGTCCGCGCCCACACCCCCTGACCGCGCACCCCGCACGACCAGGCCCATGGCGCAACGGCGCCCGGGCCGGACGGGGAAGACGGCGCCAGGCGAATGCCTCCCGCGGCCGGGGCTCTGCCCCGGACCCCGCTCAAGG
>CAYUIN010000472.1:0-2838 GCA_964444695.1 uncultured Desulfocurvus sp. | reverse complement strand
ATATCAGCAAATTTCAAACGCACCCGGCGCCCGCATCTATACCATCGCAGCCGCACCCGGACCGCGACTCCCTCGCGCGGGCCGGGCGCGGCGGGACCGGTGCCCGGGCCGTCCCTGCCGTACACCGGCGCGGGGCCGTCAGTCCGAAACCATTTTTCCGCCGCCCGGGCCGCACCGGGCCGCGCAACCGGAGGAAGCACATGACACAGCCCACCTGCCTGCGACAGCTCGGCGCCAACTGCCGCGCCAAGATCACCGCCATCACCGCCCAGGGCGAACTGGGCCGCCGCATCCGCGACATGGGCCTGGTCCCCGATACCGAGATCGAGGTCATCGGCAAGGCACCGCTGCGCGACCCCGTGGCCATCCGGCTGCGCGACTTCACCCTCACCCTGCGCAACAACGAGGCCGACCACATCACCGTCAACATCCTGGAGTGTCCCGATGTCCGATAAACTGACCTTCGCCCTGGCCGGAAACCCCAACTCCGGCAAGACCACCATGTTCAACGCGCTGACCGGCGCGCGCCAGCACGTCGGCAACTACCCCGGCGTCACCGTGGCCAAAAAGGAAGGCCTGCTGCGCGTGGACGGGCGCGACGTGCGCGTGGTGGACCTGCCCGGCACCTACTCCCTGACGCCCTACTCCCAGGAGGAACTGGCGGCCCGCAACTTCCTGATCAACGAGCGGCCCCACGCCGTCATCGACGTCGTGGACGCCAACACCCTGGAACGCAGCCTGTACCTGGCCGTGCAGTTCCTGGAACTCGGCGCCCCGCTGATCCTGGCCCTGAACATGATGGACGAGGTCCGCCGCCGCCGGATGACCATCGACTCCGGCAAGCTGTCCGAACTGATGGGCGTCCCGGTCATCGAGACCATCGCCCGCGACGGCATGGGCAAAAGCTCCCTGGTCCAGGAGGCCGTGGCCCACGCCGAGGCCCAGCGCGGCACCGTCAAGCCGCTGTGCATCTCCTACGGTCGCGACATCGACGCCGCCCTGGACGAGATGGAACCGCTGATCAAGGAATCCGGCCTGCTCGCCTCCCTGGTGCCCGCCCGCTGGACGGCCCTCAAATTCCTGGAAGGCGACGAGGACATCATCAAGCTTTCCGAAGCCATGCGCCCCCTGAACGCCGAACTGCGCGCCATCGCCGACCGCCTCGGGGCACACCTGATGCGCACCGAAGGCGCCCACCCCGAGTCCGTCATCGCCGACCACCGCTACGGCTGGATCGCAGCGCTGCTGCGCGAAGGCGTGGTCCGCAAGGACGCCACCGTCGACTCCATCCGCATCTCCGACCGCATCGACAAGGTCGTGACCAACGCCCTGCTCGGCCCGATCCTCATGCTCGCCGTGCTCTACGGCATGTTCCAGCTGACCTTCGCCATCGGCGAGATCCCCATGGGCTGGCTGGAGACCTTCTTCGGCTGGCTGGGCGGCGCGGCCGAGGCCGCCATCCCCGAAGGCCTCTTCCAGTCCCTGGTCGTGTCCGGGATCATCGACGGCGTGGGCGGCGTGCTCGGCTTCGTGCCGCTGATCCTGGTCATGTTCCTGTGCCTGTCCTTCCTGGAAGACCTGGGCTACATGGCGCGGCTGGCCTACATCCTGGACCGCGTGTTCAAGATGTTCGGCCTGCACGGCAGCTCCGTGATGCCGTTCATCATCTCCGGCGGCATCCCCGGCGGCTGCGCCGTGCCCGGGGTCATGGCCGCGCGCACCCTGCGCAGCCCGCCCGAACGCCTGGCCACCATCCTCACCGCCCCGTTCATGTCCTGCGGCGCCAAGGTGCCCGTGTTCATCCTGCTCATCGCCGCCTTCTTCCCCGAAAGCGGCGGCAACGCCATGTTCCTGGTCACGCTCTCGGCCTGGGCCATCGCCCTCGTCGTGGCCTGGGTGCTGCGGGCCACGGCCATCAAGGGCGAGGCCACCCCCTTCCTGATGGAACTGCCGCCCTACCGCATCCCCACCCTGCGCGGCGTGCTGATCCACACCTGGGAGCGCGGCTGGCAGTACATCAAGAAGGCCGGGACCATCATCCTGGCCATCTCCATCCTGCTCTGGGCCGCCATGACCTTCCCCGGACTGCCCGAGGACCAGGCCGCGGCAATCGAGTCCCAGCGCGCCGCCGTCCAGACCGAAATGGACGCCGCAGCCCAGGCGGGCGCAAGCGAAGAGACCCTGGCCGCCTTCCAGGGGCGCCTGACCGACGTGGACAACTACGAGGCCGAAGAGACCCTGCGCAACTCCGTGGCGGGCCGCGTGGGAACCACCCTCCAGGGCCTGACCAGCCTGGCCGGGTTCGACTGGCGCACCAACATCGCCCTCGTGGGCGGCGTCGCCGCCAAGGAAGTCATCGTCTCCACCCTGGGCACCGCCTACTCCCTGGGCGAGGTCGACCCCGAAGAAACCGACGACCTCGCCGCACGGCTGGCCTCGGACCCGGCCTTCAACACCTGGACCGCCGTAAGCCTGCTGGTCTTCACCCTGCTCTACGCGCCCTGCTTCGTGGCCGTGGTCGCCATCGCCAAGGAAAGCTCCTGGCGCTGGGCCGCCTTCTCCATGGTCTTCAACACCGCCCTGGCCTTCACCGCCTCCGTACTGGTCTACCAGGTCGGCACCAGACTCCTCTAACGCCACCCCCGGCACAGCCCGCCCCGACCCGCGCGTCCCCCACCTCCTCGCGCGGGCCGGGGCGGGCCCTTTTCGCGCCCGGCGGGTCGGCGGGCGCCAAGCGGAATGCCTCCGGCGGCCAGGGCGCTCTCTCTGCTCTCCCCATTCCCAAGCTCGCCCTCTCCCTTCGGTCGGGGCAAGCTAAGGACTGGGGGTCCCTGGACC
>CAYUIN010000471.1:0-2843 GCA_964444695.1 uncultured Desulfocurvus sp. | reverse complement strand
GCCATGGGCCAGACCTTCAACCAGGGCCTGGCCACGGCCATCTACAACGTGGACGACGTGCAGATAAACTCCATGGTCCAGGGCCTGATGGAAAGCCCGGTGGTGGTGGGCGTGCGCGTGGGCACCGAGTACCAGGGCGTATACACGGCGGGCGAGACCTTCGCCTCCTTCGACGCGGACGGGGACGAGACGCAGGGGTCCGAGGCGGGCCAGGCGGCGCCGGACGTGACCACTGAGCCCAGCTCCGGCTCGCGGGGCGACTTCTTCTGGCACACCGAGCCCATCTTCTATGCCGAGGAGGTGGGCCAGCGCGTGCCCATGGGCACCGTGACCCTGTATTCCAGCCGCTACGTGGTCCTGGGCAAGGTCTGGTACGGCTTCATGTTCATCCTCATCAACTCGGTCATCAAGACCGCCGCGCTGTGGATCATCTTCCTGTGGATCAGCCGCCGCCTGCTCTCCCGCCCCCTGGAACGGCTGACCGCGGCGGCCCGCGAGATCGACCTGGAAAACCTCGAACACCTCTCGGTGCACGCCGGGACCCGGGGCCGCAACGAGCTGAAGGTCCTGGAAGAGGCCTTCAACTCGATGATCGCCAAGCTGCTCTCCTCGCGGCGGCGCTCCGAGCGCCTGAACCGCAGCCTGCAGGAGGCGGGCGCCCGGCTGGAGGACGCCAACCGCACCCTGGAAGAGCGGGTGGAGGCCCGCACCCGCGAACTGGAAGCCGTGCTGGACGAGGTCCGGCGCGCCCGCGTCGCCGCCGAGGTCGCCAACCGCGCCAAGAGCGAATTTCTGGCCAACATGAGTCACGAGATCCGCACCCCGCTGAACTCCATCCTGGGCATGTCCGACGTGCTGGCGGACACCCCTCTCAGCCCCGAGCAGCGCCAGTACGTGGACATCTTCCGGGCCAGCGGCGAGACGCTGCTCTCGATCATCAACGACATCCTGGACTTCTCCAAGATCGAGGCCGGGCAGATCGTCCTGGAGGCCATCCCCTTCAACCTCGAAGCCCTGGTGGAGAACGTCTGCGACATGTACGCCGTGCGGGCCCACGAAAAGGGGCTGGAGCTGGTCTGCCGCATGGCCCCGGGCCTGCCCCGGACCCTGAAGGGCGACCCCGTGCGCGTCACGCAGGTGCTCTCCAACCTGCTGTCCAACGCCGTGAAGTTCACGGCCTCGGGCGAGATCGAACTCGGCGTGGAGCCCGGCGGGGACGGGCCGGGGCACCTGCGCTTCACCGTGCGCGACACGGGCATCGGCATCCCCGACAGGAAGAAGGAGGCCGTGTTCGACAGCTTCACCCAGGCCGACGCCACCACCACCCGGCTCTACGGCGGCAGCGGCCTGGGCCTGGCCATCAGCCGCCGCATCGCCCTGCTCATGGGCGGGGACGTGCGCGTGGCCGACGCCCCGGGCGGCGGCTCGCTGTTCGTGTTCACGGCGGCCCTGGAAGCCCACGACGAGGCCCCGGTCGAGCCCGTGCTCGCGGGCCGCGAGGCGCTGGCCGCCATCCCGGGGCGCGCCGCGCGCGAGACCATGGCCCTCACCCTGCGGGAGCTGGGCGCCCGGCCCGCCATGGAGCAGGACCCGGCCCAGACCCTGGCCGCGCTGCGCCGCCGGGCCGACGCGGGCCAGGCCCCGCCCATCGTGCTGCTGGACGGCGCCGCGCCCTGCGAAGCCGCCTTCGACGCCGCCCGGGCCATCCAGGACGAGGGCCTGGCCGCGCAGCTGGTGCTGCTGGTGGCCGCCGACGGGCCGTGCACCGGGCACGGCCGCACGCGGGGCCTGGGCTCCGCCCTGTTCCTGACCAAGCCCGCCACCCCGGCCAAGCTGCGCCGGACCCTGACCGGCACCCGGGCGGAGCGCCCCGAGGACGACGGCTGCGCCGGGCCCGAGGGCACCCGCGCCCTGCGCATCCTGCTGGCCGAGGACCAGGGCTACAACCGCAAGCTGATCCACTTCTACCTGGCGGGCACGCCCCACGAGCTGATCGACGCCGAGAACGGGGCCGAGGCCCTGGAACTGTACCGCGACCGGCCGCCGGACATCGTGTTCATGGACATGGAGATGCCCGTGATGGACGGCTACACGGCGACCCGCGCCATCCGCGACCTGGAACGCGAGGCCGGGCTGCCCCGCGCGCCCATCGTGGCCCTCACGGCCCACGCCTTCGAGGAGCACCGCAGGATGAGCGCCGAGGCGGGCTGCACCGGCCACCTGACCAAGCCCATCAAGAAGGCCGCCTTCCTGGAGGCGCTGGCCCTGCACGCGGGCCTGGAACCGCCCGCCCCGGTCCAGCCCGGGGAGCACGGCGCGGACCATCCCGTGGTCAGCGCCGACCCGGCCATGCGCGCCCTGGTCGAAGCCTTCCTGGACGAGGCCCGAGGCGACCTGGCGCGGATGCGCGAGGCCGCGGCGGCCGGGGACATGGAGACGGTGCGCGTGCTGGGCCACGGGCTCAAGGGCGCGGGCGGCGGCTACGGCATGGGCCCCGTGACGGACCTCGGCCGCGCCCTGGAGGACGCCGTGCTGGCGGGCCGGACCCAGGCCCTGGACGGCCTGTTCTCGGCGCTGGAAACATATCTTTCCGAGGTGGAAATCCGCTACGACGGGTGATAGGCTGAGCGACGCGCTCCGACAGACCTGCACCCGGCGGCGCCCACGACACCATGCGCATACTCATCGTCGACGACACCAAGAGCGTCCGCTCGCTGATCGGCTTCCACCTGGAATCCGACGGTCTGACGGACGTGCTGCACGCCGAGAGCGCGGACCAGGCCCTGGAACTGCTGGGCATCGGCCCCGCCGGGCGCGCCGCCGGGCGCCGTGGCGGGGCCGAT
>CAYUIN010000470.1:0-2847 GCA_964444695.1 uncultured Desulfocurvus sp. | reverse complement strand
CGCCCGGCGCGTTCACCGGCCAGGACTACCTCGGCGTCGAGAAGCGCTACTACCGCCCGCCTCGTCGCGCACCCAACCGTGGTGCAGGCGGTAGGGCCTGAGCCCCGCAAAGCCCTCGCGCGCGGACTCGAACAGCAGCGCGCCCAGCTCCCGGGCGCCCGGCCCGCTGACGCGCACGATGCCGACCCCGCCCCGGCCCAGGGGCGTGGCCACGGCGGCGATGGTATCCTTGCTGGCGGCGAACTGGCGCATGGCCGGGGTATACGCGAGGGGGCCGCGTTTGCAAAGCGCCCGCACGCCCGGGCGAGGCCGCGCCCCGTTGCCTTTCCCCACGGGGCCGGGTACACAGGCCGCATGAGCACTCCCGCAACGCTTCCGGCCCGCGTTCGGGCCACGCATCGTCGCCCGGGGCGCCGCGTCCCGGCCGTTTCCCGGCCCTGCCCCCGGGCCGCCGTCCTGGCCCTGCTGCTGGCCCTGGCCCTGGCCGTCGCCGCCCTCGGCGGCTGCGCGCCCCGCGCGCTGCCCACGGCCCGCCCGCCCATCGCGGACCTCACGGACATGCCCCAGGACGCCGGGGCCTACCTGGACCCCGCCACGGCCACCCTGCCGCTGATCCCCGGCCAGCGCCACACGCGCCTGGCCGAGGACTACCTGGCGCGCTACTTCGCCCCCTGGCACCGCGAGCGGCCCGAAAACGGCCCGGACAAGGTCTTCCGCTTCCTGGACGAGTTCGATCCGGCCCTGTTCCACGGCGAGAACAAGCTGCTCCTGGGCGCCGCGTGGATCGAGCGGATGCGTCAGCTGGCCGAGGCGCAGGACTTCCCCAACGCGGGCTGGCCCGCCATCACCACCACGAACACGGCCATGCGCGTGCTGCCCTCGATCCGGCCCGTGTTCCGCAGCTTCGACCAGGCGGGCGAGGGCTACCCGTTCGACTACAACCAGAACACCGCCGTCTGGGCCCAGACGCCGCTTTTCGTATCCCACGTCTCCGCCGACGGGGCCTGGGCCCTGGTGGAGACCTCGGCGGCCTACGGCTGGCTGCCCATGCGCGACATCGCCCTGGTGGACGACGCCTTCATGGAGACCTTCACCACGACCCAGGCCGTGGCCTTCACCGGCGAGCCCGTGCCCGTGCGCGACTGCTACGGCCAGTACCGCTTCGACGGGCGCATCGGGATGCTCCTGCCCAGCACGGGCCGCGACGAGGAGGCCTACGACGTGCTGCTGGCCGTGCGCGACGCCCTGGGCCGGGCCGTGCTGGCCAGCGCCCGGGTCTTCGTGGACGACGCCGCGCCCTTCCCCCTGGAGCCGACCCCGGCCAACCTGGCCCGCCTGGCCAACGGCATGCTCGGCCAGCCCTACGGCTGGGGCGGGATGTACGAGAACCGCGACTGCTCGGCCATGGTCATGGACCTGTTCGCGCCGCTGGGCATCTGGCAGCCGCGCAATTCCAAACAACAGGTCGACCACTGGGGCCTCGTCCCCCTGGACGGCAAGGACGACGACGCCAAGCTGGCGGCCATCGAGTCCGGCGCCCGGCCCTGGCTGACCCTGCTCTGGAAGCCCGGGCACATCATGCTCTTCATCGGCGACCGCCAGGGCCGACCGGCCATCCTGCACACCACCTGGGGCCTGAAGACCAAGACCGGCGCGGGCTACGGGCGCTACATCATCGGCGGCACGGTCATCACCGGGCTTACGCCGGGCGCCGAACTGCCGGACCTGGCCCGGCCCGACGGCAGCCTGCTGCGCCAGCTGCGGGGCATGGCCCGCGTGGCCCCGGGCGAGGGATATTGAGGGACTAGAGCAGGACCATCGAGACCAGGGCCGAGACGGCCACCACGGGCAGCACGTCCACGCCCCGGCGCAGGGCCAGGAAGGCCCCCACGGCCACCAGCGCGACCAGCGGCGACCACGGCGCCCCGACGAGAAAGCGCGCGGCCATGGCCGCCATCAGCCCCACCAGGGAGGCCAGGCTGGCGCGCACCACGCGCTGGAAGAGCGGGCTGGCTTGCAGGCGGTCGAAATAGGGTACGACTCCCACCATGACCAGCAAAGACGGCGTAAAGGCGAAGAACACTCCCACGAGCGCCCCTGAAAAACCCAAAAGCAGCGAACCCACGAAGGCCGAAGTGATGACGATGGGCCCGGGCGTGACCTGGCCCAGGGCGATGCCATCCATGAACGTGGCGGCGTCCATCCAGCCCCGCGCGTCCACCACCTCGTGCAGCATCAGCGGCAAGGACACGTAGCCGCCGCCGAAGGCGAACAGGTCCACCTTGAACATCACCCAGGCCAGGGCGAAATGCTGCGGCGCCAGGGCCCAGAGCAGGGCCAGCAGCACCGCGCAGGGTGCGCCCAGCAGCGCCAGCCGCCGCCAGGGGCCGCGGCGGGAGCCGCCGTCCAGCGGCGGGCCGCCCGGCACGTCCCGATACAGCGCCAGCCCCAGGACGCAGACCCCGACAAGGGCCAGGATCGGACTGCCGCCCAGGCCGAAGACCAGCCCCGCCGCCAGGGCCAGGGCCTTGTCCAGCCCATTTTCCAGGTAGCGCCGGGCGAAATTCAGGGCCGCGTGGGAAATGAGTGCCACGACGATGCCCTGCAAGCCCTTGAAGGCCGCCACGACCATCGCCAGGTCGCGCGATGTGGCATACAGGTGGGAAAGGATGATCATCAACACGAAGGCGGGCAGGCCGAAGCCCACGTAGGCCGCCACGGCCCCGGGCAGGCCCCGGGCCCGCAGGCCCACGTAGGCCGCCGCCTGCATGGCCGTGGCCCCGGGCACGGCTTGGCACAGGGCCATCCCCGCGCGGAACAGCTCGTCCGTGATCCAGCCCTTGCGCT
>CAYUIN010000469.1:0-2855 GCA_964444695.1 uncultured Desulfocurvus sp. | reverse complement strand
CCAGGAAAGAGTCCTGCCGGGGTTTGGGGACCCCCAGTCCTTAGCTTGCCCCGACCGAAGGGAGAGGGCGAGTTTAGGAATGGGGAGAGCAGAGATAGAGCCCCAACCGCCGGAGGCAACTCCAGCCCGGCGTTAATTGACGCGCCTGGTGGTCGGGATGATGGCGACGTGGGCGCCGGGGATGGTGTGTTCGAGGCTGGTGCGCATGGCGTCGATGTCGGTTTGGACGCTGGCCATGGTGCGGGAGCCGTCGAATTCGAGGTAGATGTCGATGAAGATGTCGGAGCCGGAGCGGCGGTTGCGGATGCCGTGGATGGCTTCGTAGGAGTGGAAGTTGATGGTCAGTTCGCGGATGATGAGCAGTTGCAGGGATTCGTCCAGGCTTTTGTCCAGCAGACCGGAGAGGGATTGGCTGAGCACGCCGCGCACGGAGGAGAGGATGAACAGGCACAGCAGCAGCGAGGCTGTGGGGTCGATGATGGCTGCGGCGTGTGGTGCGGACAGGAGTGTGGACAGGCCGAGGGAGGCGGTGACGAGCAGGCTGGCGAGGGTGCGGCCCCGGTACATGCGCCATTTGGAGTCCATGAGCGGGGAGTTGGTGGCGGCGGCCAGCGCCCTGCCGCGTTTCCAGAACCAGAGGTTGGTCAGGGCCATGGCGGCGGTGACGGCGAAGCCGAGGTCCAGGGAGCCGAGGTGTTGCGGGTGCAGGATGAGGTCCAGGGCGTGGGTGGCGATGAGCCCGACGGAGACGAGCATCACGGCGGCGACGAGCAGCCCGGTGAGGTGTTCGAGCTTGCCCTGTCCGTAGGCGTATTCGGAGGTCTCGCCCCGGGCCACGCGGCGCGCGGCGAGCAGGGAGAGGAATTTGACGGCGGCCTCGAAGGCGTTGCGGGCCAGTTCCGCGTACAGCAGCAGGGAGCCTGCGGTGGTGGCGGCCCAGGCCAGGGGCGGCAGGAAGGCCAGGCCCGTGAGCAGCGCGGCCAGCAGGTAGCGTTGTTTCGGGTCCCGGGGCACGGGGGGCCTAGTCTCCGCGCACCACGCGCATGATGGCCCGGAACACGCCGTCGATGTCCAGGGGGCCGGTATCGATGATCACGGCGTCCTCGGCGGGGCGCAGGGGGGCTGTGGCGCGGTTGCGGTCCTGGTCGTCGCGGGCGCGGATCTGTTCGGTGACGGCGGCCAGGTCGCAGGGCCTGCCCAGCTCGCTGAGCTGGATGCAGCGGCGCCGGGCGCGGATTTCCGGCGCGGCGTCCAGGAAGATCTTGTGCGCGGCCTTGGGGAAGACCACGGTGCCCATGTCCCGGCCTTCGACCACCAGGGAGGTGGCGTGGCCCACGGCCTGCTGGGCGCGGGCGAGGAAGGTGCGCACGGTGGGCAGGGTGGCGATGTTGGAGGCCATCATGCCCACGCGTTCGGTGCGGATTTCGTCGCCGATGGGCGCGCCGTTCAGGGCCAGGACCGAGGCCGAGCCCGCGCCGGACAGGGTGAAGGCCAGGGCGTCGAGGCGGGTTTGCAGCGCGGCGTCCGGCAGCTGTGCCGCGCCGTCGCCCAGGGCCAGGGCCGTGGCGCGGAACATGGCGCCGGTGTCCAGGTAGGCCAGGCCCAGGGCGTCGGCCACGCGCCTGGCCAGGGTGGTCTTGCCCACGCCCGCCGGTCCGTCCAGGGTCACGATGCGGGGCGCGCTCACGGCAGGATGTCCTTCATGGCGCGGATCAGCTCGCCGTTTTCGAAGGCGTTGCCCACGCTCAGGCGCAGGGAGCCGGGCAGGCCGTAGCTGGCCAGGGGCCGCAGGATGATCCCGCGCGCCAGCAGGGTTTCGAACAGGCCCTTGGCGTCCAGCCCCGCGCCGGACGGCAGGTCGAAGATGAAGAAGTTGGCCTGCGAGGGCCAGACCGTGCAGCCCATGGCCTTCAGCTCGCGGGTCAGGTAGTTGCGCCCGGAGGTCACGGCCTCCTTGGTGGCGGCCACGAAATCCGTGTCCGCCAGGGCGGCGATGCCCGCCTCCTCGGCCAGGATGTTCACGGAGAACGGCGGCTTGACCCGCAGGCAGTAGTCCGCCAGCCACTCGGGCATCACGCCGTAGCCCAGGCGCAGCCCGGCCAGGCCGTACATCTTGGAGAAGGTGCGCAGCACGGCCACGTTGGGGAACTCGCCCAGGAGGCCCATGAGCGAATAGGCCTCCTGGGGCTCGGCGAAGTCCATGTAGGCCTCGTCCACCACCAGCAGGCATTGCGGAGGGAGCAGCCCGGCCAGACGCTCGATCTCCTCGACCTTGGGCGTGTAGCCCGAGGGGTTGTCCGGCGTGGTCACGAAGCAGATGGCCGTGTGCTCGTCCGCCAGGGCGATGAGCCCGTCCCAGTCGAAGGAGAAGTCCTCGTGCAGCGGCGCCTGGCGGAACTCGACCCCGCACAGCCGGGCCTGCAATTTGTACATGGAGAAGCAGGGCTTGAAGGCGATGATGTTGTCCACCCCCGGCCGCGCCTTGACGCGCACCAAAAGGTCGATGATCTCGTCCGACCCGTTGCCCGCCACCACGCGCCCGGGCGCGACACCCAGATGCGCGGCGATGGCGGCCGTCAGCTTCGGCGTGCCGGACTGCGCATAGCGGAACGCGAGCCCCGCCTTGTCGCGCAGCACCTGCTGCACCACCGGCGAAGTCCCCAGCGGATTCTCGTTGCTCGCCAACTTGATCACGTTGCCGAGCCCATACTTGGCCTTGATCTCGTCGATGGACAACCCGGGCGTATACGCCTCGAACTCCACGACCTCCGGTCTCACCAAACGTACATCCTGCATCCTTGTCCTCCAGAACCCCGAAAAAGACGCCAAACCCCCGCGCTTGTCAATGGGGATTG
>CAYUIN010000468.1:0-2855 GCA_964444695.1 uncultured Desulfocurvus sp. | reverse complement strand
AGCCCACCGTCCCGACCCCGACCGTTCACCGAGTTCTGGGGACCGTCGGTCGTGGTGGTTATTGACTTCGGGCGGGTATTGGCGTGGGATTGTGGGGCAATTGCGCGAAGTTGGCAGCAGGAGAGAGTCAGGATGTTGGAAGCGAAGAATCGGCTTGGGATTGTTTTTTTCCCTGCCTTCGACTGGTCGATCAGCCCCACGCATCCGGAGCGTGAGGAGCGGTTGTTGTACACGCAGGACCAGTTGTTGGAGGAGGGCTTGTTCGACATCGACGGTGTGACGGAGCACAAGCCGGAGGTGGCGACGCATCGGGATGTGGAGCGGGTGCATTTTTGTTTGCCGGACGTTTCCAGCGTGGCGACGCAGTCGCATTTGATTTCGGCGGGCGGCGCGATCAAGGCGGCGCGGCTGGTGATGGAGAAGGAGCAGGAGAAGGCCTTCGCGCTGGTCCGGCCTCCGGGGCATCATGCGATGAAGGTGGTGCACGGCAACCGCGGATTCTGCAACATGAACATCGAAGCGGTGATGTTGGAGTGGATCCGCGAGACGTACGGCCAGCGGCGGGTGGCGATCATCGACACGGACTGTCATCACGGGGACGGGACGCAGGACGTGTATTGGCATGACCCGAACACGCTGTTCATCTCGGTGCATCAGGACGGTCGGACGTTGTATCCGGGCACGGGTTTCCCGCTCGATCTGGGCGGCCCGGGCGCGTATGGGAAGACGATCAACGTGCCCCTGCCTCCGGGAACGTCGGACGAGGGATTTTTGCATGTGCTGGACCACGTGATCCTGCCGATCCTGGACGATTTCAAGCCGGACCTGGTGATCAACTCGGCGGGGCAGGACAATCATTTCACGGACCCCATCACGAACATGAATTTTTCGGCGCAGGGCTATGCGAAGCTGACGGAGAAGCTGAGCCCGGACATCGCGGTGCTCGAAGGCGGGTACGCGATCCAAGGCGCATTGCCCTATGTCAATCTGGGAATCTGCCTGGCCCTGGCCGGGCTGGGATACTCCGGGGTCGTGGAGCCCGGGTACGACCCGGACCGGCTGCGCCAGCCGCCCAAGGTCACGGAATACATCAAGAAGCTGAGCGACGACGTGCGCGGCCTGTACTTCAACCCGCCCCGGGACAAGATGAAGGGCGAGGAGTACGAAGGCTTCCGCGTGCGGCACAAGGACATCTACTACGATACGGACAACATCACCGAATCGCAGGTGGAATCCGTGATGCTCTGCGACAACTGCCCGGGCGTGATCAAGATCGAGACCTGGTCCAGCGTGAACCCGCTGTCCGTGGGCATCGAGATTCCCATAGACGCCTGCGAACGCTGCCACGGCAAGGGGCTCCAACTGTTCGAGGAGGCCCAGGTCAAGGGCACCTACCGCTACATGCAGCTCATCAACAGACGGGACAAGCAGTACCTGCAATTCGGTTTCTAGCCGCCCGCCCGGCGAAGTTCCGATGCAAAGGCGCATGGTTGTGGACTGCGTCCCGCAGATTGGTGTAGGGTTCCCCCAATATTGCCACCGAACAACTTGGGGGAATACGTGCTCGACTACCTCGCCACCCTGAGCCCCGTGACCCAGGCGCTGCTGGCCACGCTCTTCACCTGGGGCGTGACCGCCCTGGGTGCCGCCGTGGTCTTCCTGACCAAAAACGTGTCCAAACTCGTGCTGGACGTGATGCTCGGCTTCGCCGCCGGGGTGATGATCGCCGCCAGCTACTGGTCCCTGCTCGCACCGGCCATCGAAATGTCCGAACACCTGGGCACCTGGTCCTTCATGCCCGCCGCCGTCGGCTTCCTCATGGGCGCCTTCTTCCTGCGCGGCGTGGACATGTTCCTGCCGCACCTGCACCTGAACCAGCCGCGCAGCCAGGCCGAAGGCATGGAAACCACCTGGAAACGGACCACCCTGCTCGTGCTGGCCATCACCCTGCACAACATCCCCGAAGGGCTGGCCGTGGGCGTGGCCTTCGGCGCCGCCGCCGCACACATCGACTCCGCCACCCTCGCAGGCGCCGTGGCACTGGCCATGGGCATCGGTATCCAAAACTTCCCCGAAGGCACCGCCGTGTCCGTGCCGCTGCGGCGCGAAGGCATGAGCCGCTGGAAGGCCTTCGTCTACGGACAAGCCTCCGGCATCGTCGAACCCATCGCAGGCGTCATCGGCGCAGCCGCCGTCCTCGTGGCCCGGCCCCTGCTGCCCTACGCCCTGGCCTTCGCCGCAGGCGCCATGATCTTCGTCTCCGTCGAAGAGGTCATCCCCGAATCCCAAGCCTCCGGCAACGGCGACTGGGCCACCATGGGCACCATCGTCGGCTTCACCGTGATGATGACTTTGGACGTGGCGCTGGGGTAGGCCCGGGGGAGGACCGGCAAGGCGGGTGGCTGGCGACGGGCGACGAGCAAGGCGGTTGGCTGGCGTTAGGCTCGTTTGCCTCCGGCGGCTTAAGGGCTTTGGCCCTTAAGAATCCCGAGATGGGGAAGGGTTTATGAGGGGAGGTCGGCGTGGGTCGGCCTCTTTTTCCTTTCTGGGGCGGTGTGCGCGGGGGTCTACCGCGCTCGTGGATGGGCCGGGTGCGCGTGGCCGGTCAGCGGCGCCGGGCCGTCCGGACTGCGTCCTCCTCCGTGCCCCCGGACGTTCGTCGCGGTGCTGCCGCGCGGGGGGCTGACCGACCCGCGCCTTGGGCCCGGGAACGCAGACGTGGTATGGGCTGATAAGCAGTTCGGCCCTGGTCCAGGGCGCCGGGTCCGGGGAACCCTTTTCACCAAGCAGGCGGACCCCAATCCGCAGCCGGACCCGTCCGCCCCGAGCGGGACGCGGGGTGGATTGGGCCGCCG
>CAYUIN010000467.1:0-2860 GCA_964444695.1 uncultured Desulfocurvus sp. | reverse complement strand
GCAGCGAGATCCAGGTGGTCCGCGACAAGGTGGCCGTGCCCGCGCGCTGGCTGCGCGAGACCCTGGCCCCCGGGGACAGGCACGAGGCGACCCTGGAAGCCGAGAAGAGCCTGACCGAGCTGTCCTGCTGGGACGAGGGCTCGTGCGACTTCGGCGCCGCCGAATACGTCAGCCCCCAGGCCCGCGAGGACCGCGCCGTGACCTGCCCCAACGCGGAGACCCACGGCTGCAAGGACCTCTGGGCGCCGGACCTGTTCGGCGACTACGCCGGGGTCTGCTCCACCTGCGGGCACCACTTCCGCATGGAATACCAGTGGTACCTGTCCAACATCTTCGACTACGGCTCCATCTTCGAGTTCTCGCGCGGGGTGGAGTCCGGCAACCCGCTGGACTACGACGGCCTGGACGCCAAGCTGGAAAAGGCCAAGGCCTCCACGGGCCTGCGCAGCGCCTGCGTGACCTTCGAGGCGCGCATCAAGCACTTCAACGTGGTCTGCGCGACCCTGGTGGGCAACTTCCGGGGCGGCTCCGTGGGCGCGGCCGAGGGCGAAAAGTTCGTGCGCGCCGCCGAGCGGGCCCGCAAGAAGCACTACCCGTTCATCGCCTACGTCCACGGCACGGCGGGCATCCGCATCCAGGAGGGCGTCAACGGCGTCATCCAGATGCCGCGCTGCACCATGGCCGTGCGCCGCTACATCGAGGCCGGCGGCCTGTACATCGTGGTCTACGACACCAACTCCTACGCCGGGCCGGTGGCCAGCTTCCTGGGCTGCTCGCCGTACCAGTTCGCCATCCGCAGCGCCAACATCGGCTTCGCGGGGCCGGGCGTGATCAAGGAGACCACGGGCCTGGACATCCCGCCCAACTACCACGACGCGCACCAGGCGTTGTCGCGCGGGCACATCCACGGCATCTGGGACCGCCGCGAGGTCCGGGCCAACCTGCACCAGGCCCTGCGCACCATGGGCGGGCGCAATCTGTATTACCGCTAAGGCATCAAGGACGGCATACGTGATAGACGTCAAGGCACTGCTCGAAGAGATGAAGGCCTCCCCGTACAAGGTGGTGGAGGTCGCGGCCCCGCATACGGGGATCGTGGAACCCGTGATCACCGAACCCGGGGCCAAGGTCTCGGGCGCGGGCGGCACCTGGGGCGAGCGCCCCGGCACCGTGCTCTGCCACCTGGAGCGCGAGCGCAACAAGAAGCCCATCCGGGCCACCCTGGACGGCGCGGTGGAGCAGGTCTTCGCCGAGGCCGGGACCTTCGCCGAGGCCGGGACCGTGCTCTACACCATCCGCCACTACCTGACCAAGGACGAGGTCATCCAGGAGATCCTGAAGAAGACGCTGTTCCTGTTCCGCGCGCCGGAGCAGGCCAAGTACTACTTCGTCCCGGAGACGGACACCAAGGTCAAGGCCAGCGGCCCGCAGTCCGTGCGCGTGCGCGAGGGGCAGGACCTGTTCATCGTCTCGCGCATGAAGCGCGAGACCTCGCTGCCCTACGCGGGGCCCGAAGGCATGATCTATGCCGTGTATTTCAAGGACAACCAGAGCGTGGAGGCGGGTGCGCCGCTGATCGGCGTCTGCCCGCCGGACCAGCTGCCGCTGATCCAGGACGTGGTCAGCCGCGTCAAGAGCGGCTGGGAAGAACGCGGCTGAGCCGCGCGGGAGGCGCCGTGGGAGCCAAGCTGCAGATCCGGGTCTCGGCCGAGACCTACCGTCCCGAGGACATCCTCGAGGATTGGCCGGGCCTGGCCGAGCTGGCCTGGGGCGGCGAACTGGCCGTGCCCGGCGGCCCCAAGCGGGGCGTGCTGGACCTGGTCCAGGACCTGTGGGACAAGCTGCGCTTCGACGCGCCGGACGACGTGCGCCGGGACATGAGCCCCGGCGTGCAGCGCGCCCTGGACCAGAAACGGGACCTGGAGGCCGCCCTGGCCGACTGGAAACCCGCCGAGGCCGCGCGCCTGGCCCTGGCACTGGAGGCGACTCTGGACGAGCTGGAACCCCTTGCGCCGAAGCCGCCTTTTGTCGTATCCAGGCCGAAGCACTAACAACACAGGGAGTACGACATGGCATCGTTGAATAAGGTCATGCTCATCGGCCGTCTGGGCCGCGACCCCGAGCTGCGCTACACCCAGTCCGGCCAGCCGGTGGTCAGCTTGCGCATGGCCACGGACGAATCCTATACCGATCGTCAGGGTCAGAAGGTCGAGCAGACCGAATGGCATTCCATCACCGTCTGGGGCCGCCAGGCCGAGCCCTGCGCCAACTACCTGCGCAAGGGCAGCCTGGTCTACGTGGAAGGCAGCCTGCAGACCCGCAAATGGCAGGCCCAGGACGGCTCCGACCGCTACAGCACGGAGATCAAGGCCCTGCGGGTCCAGTTCCTGGAAACCCGCTCCCAGCAGGGCGGCTACGACGGCCCCCCGGCCCAGCAGCAGCGCCCCCAGGCCGCCCCGCAAGGCGGCGGCCGCAAGCAGCAGTACCAGGGCCCGCCCGACGACGAAGACATGGGCCCGGCCTTCCCCAGCGAGGCCAGCGGCATGGACGACGTCCCCTTCTGATGCATCGTGTTTGGGCAGTGTCCAGTTAGGGGATGGCAATAGGCCGTTAACCAATGACTGGTCAGCCTTAGTGAGATTATAGAGGGTGGTTCGCCACCCTCTCTTTTTTTGCGGTGTCCCGGGCCGGGGTCAGTAGCGGTCGCCCACGGCGGCGTCCATGGGGAAGGCCGCGTCGATGCGGGCCAGTTCCTCCGCGCTCAGGACGACGTCCGCCGCGCCGACGTTCTGCTCCAGGTAGGTGCGGCGCTTGGTGCCGGGGATGGCCACGACGTCCTCGCCCTGGGCCAGGACCCAGG
>CAYUIN010000466.1:0-2864 GCA_964444695.1 uncultured Desulfocurvus sp. | reverse complement strand
CCTTTTTCATGAGCAACCCGTCAGGCGGCCCAAAAGAGGGATTCTCAAGGGGATTTTTCCCTTGACGGGGTCCGGGGACCCCCAGTCCTTAGCTGCCCCGACGAAGGGAGAGGGCGAGCTTGGGAATGGGGAGAGCAGAGATAGAGCCCCGGCCGCCGGAGGCATTCGCCTCGGCACCGGGCGCGCGCGTGCCGCGTGCCGCTCAGCTGCCGCTGGCGGCCTTGCGTTTTTCGGCGGCCTTGGCGGCGATGTCTTCGGTTTCCTTGAGGCGGATGATGCGTTCGTGTTCGTCGTTGACCATGTATTCGATGATCCCGTCGTCGGCGAGCATGCCGAGGGCCTTTTCGATGCTTTCCTTGTTCGTGTTGAAGGCCACGGCGAGGTAGTTGAGGGTATCGAGGTAGTTCAGGGAGATGAGGCCGTGTTTGGCGTACAGGGAGAAGGTGTGGCAGATGCCGAGGAACAGGTTCGGCACGCGCAGGGACTTGGTGGTGGCGGTCTTGAGGCGGTGCACCAGGACCTTGACCAGGGTGGCGATGATGGGCGGGGACTGGCGGACGTAGTCCTCGAAGTCGTGGCGCTTGATTTCCACGACCTTGGAGTCTTCCAGGGCCACGGCTGTGGCGGTGCGTTTTTCGTCGCCCAGCAGGATGGCCATTTCGCCGAACATCGAGATGGGCGAGAGGATGGCGAAGACCTTCTTCTTGCCGTCCACCATCTTGGAGATTTCCACCCGGCCTTCCTTGAGCAGGTAGGCCGTTTCGCCCTTGGAGCCTTCGCCGAAGATGACGGAGTACTTCAGGAAGTTTTTGACGAGGAACGAACCCCTGTTGTCGGGCATGCGCGTCTCCCTTGGTCCGGGCTGTTGAACCGGGCCCCGCGTCGGGCGGGACGGCCGCGATGGAGGCCGTGCATATCAATACTCTTTTTCGGCGCTGGAAACAACAGCGAGCAGGGCGAACGAGGCGTGTCGGCGCAGGCGGATATGCCCGCGCGGGGCGGGTCTAGAATCGGGTCATGGCCCCTTCGCTGGCGAAAAACACGTCGCCGGGAGCGGGGGCCGGAGCGGGTTTGCCGTCCTCGGTGGGCGGGGTGAGCTTCATGCGGTAGCCGAAGGTGATGAACAGGTCGCCCTGGGTGGGCAGCGAGTCCGGCCGCAGCAGGAAGGCGAAGGAGATGCCCGAGGAGACGTCCAGCGGGCCGGGCTCGAAGACCCGCAGGTCCTGGGCCAGCACGGTCCCGGCCTTGTCCGAGAGGTAGGCCGCGAACCAGATGTCGTCCACCCGGCGGGCCCAGGGGGGCAGATTCTCCAGCACGGGGAAGGCCGTGCCGCGCACGGCGAAATGGTCGCCCACCGGGGTGATGGCGTAGTCGAAGCGCCAGAATTTCATGGGCAGGGCCCGGGCCGTTTCCAGCTCCCAGGGCTGCCGGTTCAGGTGCCCGACGCTCATCTGCGAGCAGGCCACCAAGAGGAGCAGGGCGGCGAGGGTCGCGAGCAGGGCGGGCACGAGGCGCTTCATTCGGTTTGTCCGGGGGTTACGGCTTGATGTTGGGAGAACCTTGCACCATCATCTCGGCCAGAGTCAAGTTCACCCTGGGCAGCAGGCGGATGCGCTTGCCCAGCAGGTCCATCTCCAGCTTGGCCAGCTCGCGGTACAGGGGCGTGCGGTCCAGGGGCGCGGCCTGGGCGTCCCCCGGGTAGCGGAAACAGCCCGGATAGCTCGCGGGCCGTCCGTCGCGACCGGCCAGCAGATGCGGCACCCCGTGCAGACGGCAGATCATCAGCCGGTGGCCGTACAGCCCGCACAGCCCGTCGTCGTTCAACGGACACATTGCCGAAGGCGTCTCGCCCCGGGCCAGGGCGCCGTGGGCCTCGTACACGTAGCTGCGCGCGCGGTCCATGTACGCCTCGCGCCGCTCGGCGGGCAGGGCGTCCAGGCCCTGCATCAAATACAGCCACTCCACATACGTGTGGTGCTGGAAATAGCTGGTGCAGCAGTTGTTCTCGCAGCCCGCGCAGGTGAACCCCGTCCCGGCGCAGGCGGCGTCGTAGCCCTCCTGCATCCGGCGGTACAAGGCCTCCAGGCGGCGGAAAATGGCTCCGGGCGTGGTCTTCATCAGGCGTTTCCCCGTTGCCCGAGCCAGTCCGCGATCTGCGCGGCGCAGGACTCGGGATCGTTGGCCCCGGTGTCGATGGTCAGCTCCGCCGCCGCCTCGTACAACGGCAGCCGCTCCGCATACAAATCCGCGATGGTCTGGCCAGGGGCAATGGCCAGCCCGCGCCCCTTGGCGTCCGCCACACGGCGCGCCACGCACTCCACGTCCGCCCGCAAATGCACCACCGGCCCCAGCTCGCGCAGCCGCGAGACCGCCAGCGCCCCGTAAATCACGCTGCCGCCCGTGGAGATCACGCAGCGCTTGAGGTTCAGCCCCGCAATGAGCCGCTCCTCCGCCCGCACGAACCCCTCGCGGCCCAGCCCGTCGAACACGTCCTGCAACGGCCGCCCGAAATGCGCCTCGATCAGATGGTCCGTGTCCGCATGCGCCCAGCCCAACAGCCCGGCCAAGACCCGGCCCACCGTGGACTTCCCCGCACCGGCCATGCCGATCAGCGTCACACAAGGACGATCCGTGCTCTGCGTCTTCAAATCCGCCATCTTCCCTTCCCACTGAAATATCGTCGGGCACCACGCCCGCCAACGCCTTGTACGCTTTTGCCACGCCCCGGTAAAGCCGCCCCAGGGCCAGGGGTTCTGCCGGGCGCACCAGGGCCGTCGCGGGCCGGGCGGGCGGGCGTGGGCGTGGGCGAAATGCCTCCGGCGGCCAGGGCGCTGCCCTGGACCCGCTTAAGGGAATAATCCCCT
>CAYUIN010000465.1:0-2875 GCA_964444695.1 uncultured Desulfocurvus sp. | reverse complement strand
CGCTGCCGAGCGCGCCCCTGACGGGACAAGGACTCGGCCTCGGCCCCTGCGGCCAGGGCCTCAGGCGCGGACGCGGCGCGTCCGGCGCCGGTGGAACATCGGCCGCGCGGGCTCCGCGCGGCAACAAGGAGGATGCGCGATGATTCTTGCAGTGAGCAGCAGCGGCCCGGGGCTGGACAGCCCCATCGACGAGCGCTTCGGCCGCGCCCCGGGCTTCGTGTTGGTCAACCTGGAAACCGGCGAGCTCGGCTGGCTGGACAACACCGCCTGCGGCGACATGGCCCACGGCGCGGGCATCCAGGCCGCGCAGAACGTGGCCGACTCCGGCGCGGGGGCCGTGGCCACGGGCCGCGTCGGCCCCAAGGCCGAAGTCGCCCTGCGCCAGGGCAAGGTGGCCATCCACCTCGGCGCCCAGGGCAGCGTGGCCGACACCGTGGAACTGTTCAAACGGGGTGCCTTGCGGCTCTCCTCCTGACCGTGGGCCCCGGGGCCGCCATCCCCAATCGGCCCGCGCAACGCGCCGGGCGGAGCGGCGTCGCCTCACCGCCGCCCGCCCGGCGCCCGTACGCACACAAGGAGCGACATCTGATGCGCATCGCCATCGCCAGCGGCAAGGGCGGCACGGGCAAGACCACCGTGACCGCCAACCTCGCGGCGCACCTGGCCCGGGCCGGACGACCGGTCACGGCCCTGGACTGCGACGTCGAGGAACCCAACCTGCACCTCACGCTGCCCGCCCGATGGGGCGAGCCGCGCACCGTCACCCTGCCCGTTCCCGTGGTGGACCCCGACGCCTGCCTGGGCCGCGAGTGCGGCACCTGCGCCTCGCTGTGCCGCTTCGGCGCCCTGGCCATGATGACCGACGAGCCCATGGTCTTCGCCGAGATGTGCCACGGCTGCGGGCTGTGCGTCATGGCCTGCCCCGCCGGGGCCATCAGCGAGGGCGGGCGGGACATCGGCGTCGTCCGCCAGGGCCCGGTGCCCGGGCTGGACGTCCGGGTCGTCGGCGGCGAACTGCGCGTGGGCGAGGCCATGGCCCCGCCGCTCATCGGCGCGGTGCTGGACGAGGCCCCGGACGACGGGCTGGTCCTGGTGGACTGCCCGCCGGGCACCTCCTGCCCGATGATCAAGGCCACCCAGAACGCCGATTTCGCCATCCTGGTCACGGAACCCACGCCCTTCGGCCTGCACGACCTGGGCCTGGCCGCCGAGGTCCTGCGCGGCACGGGCCTGCCCTTCGGGGCGGTCGTCAACCGCCAGGGACTGGGCGGGGCCGAGGCCTCGGACTACCTGACGCGCGAGGGCATCCCCATCCTCGGCGCCCTGCCCCACAGCCTGGAGGCCGCGCAGATCTGCTCCGAAGGCGGCCTGCACGTGGGCGCGCTGCCGGGGTTCTCCGAACTCTACGAAGGCATCTGGACGGCGGCCCTGCGCCGCATGGGAGGTGCGCGATGAAGGAAGCCGTCATCCTTTCCGGCAAGGGCGGCACCGGCAAGACCTCGCTCACGGCGGCCCTGGCCACGGGCCTGCCGGACATGGTCCTGGCGGACTGCGACGTGGACGCGGCGGACCTGCACCTGGTGCTGGCCCCCGAGCCCCGACGCGTGGAGGAATTCACGGCGGGCGCCCTGGCGCTCATCGACCCCGACGACTGCACCGCCTGCGGCGCCTGCGCCGAGCACTGCCGTTTCGGGGCCATCGGCCCGGACTTCACCGTGCGCCGCGAGCACTGCGAGGGCTGCGGGGTGTGCGCCTACGTCTGCCCCACGGGCGCGGCGGTCATGCAGCCGCGCGTCTCCGGGCACTGGTACGTGTCCGACACGCGCCTGGGGCCCATGGTCCACGCCCGGCTGCTGCCCGGCGAGGAGAATTCCGGCAAGCTGGTCAGCGCCGTGCGCCTGGCCGCCAAGGAGCTGGCCGAGTCGCGCGGGGCGTCCATCCTGCTCACGGACGGCCCTCCGGGCATCGGCTGCCCGGTCATCGCCTCCCTGGGCGGGGCGGACCTGGCCCTGGCCGTGACCGAGCCGACCATCAGCGCCCGCCACGACCTCGAACGGCTCTTCGGTCTGACGCGGCACTTTGACATTCCCCTGGCGGTGATTATCAACAAGTCCGGCGTCAACGCCCGCATTGCGGACGAGGTGCAGGCCTGGTGCCTGGAAAACGGCATTGAAATCGCCGGAGTCCTTCCGTATGACCGGGGCTTCACCCAGGCGCAGATACGCCGCCTGACCGCCCCGGAGCACGACCCCGACGGGCTGGGGGCGGCCATCGCGCCCATCCGGGACTGGTTGTGCCACAGGCTCCTGGCGGATTAGAAAACGCGACAACGATGCAACGAAGGAGACGCAGATGAGCGATGCATGTGCTGGCTGCTCCAGCGCCGGGGGCGACTGCTCCCCCGAAACCTGCGGGGTCAACCCCCAGGATGAGAAGATCCAGAAGACCCTGGGGCGCATCAAGCGCAAATTCGTCGTGATGTCCGGCAAGGGCGGCGTGGGCAAGTCCACCGTGGCGGCGAACATCGCCGTGTCCCTGGCCCTGGCCGGAAAGAAGGTCGGCCTGCTGGACGTGGACGTGCACGGCCCGTCCCTGCCGCGCCTGCTCTCCCTGGCGGACGCCCACCCGCACATCGAGCGCGACTACATCGAGCCCGTGGCCTACAACAACAACCTGTTCGTGATGTCCCTGGGCTTCCTGCTGCCCAGCAAGAACGACGCCGTGATCTGGCGCGGCCCGGTGAAGATCGGCCTGATCCGCCAGTTCATCTCCGACGTGGCCTGGGGCGACCTGGACTACCTGATCGTGGACTGCCCCCCCGGCACCGGCGACGAGCCCCTGTCCGCCCTGCAGGAGATCGGCCCCGAGGCCGAGG
>CAYUIN010000464.1:0-2881 GCA_964444695.1 uncultured Desulfocurvus sp. | reverse complement strand
GCACCAGGCGACGTGGCGAGTCACGTCATTTTCCACCCGAACGGCCCCCCCCCGCCCCGACCTGGCGCCGCCCGGCTCGCCTTGCGCCCCCGCTTGGTGCCCTGCGCGTCCCCTTCCGGCCCCGTCCCGCCCCCTCACCCGGCGGCAAAGCACCCCGCTCCCACGGCCATAGCGCCCCGGCCTCCCGCGCCCGGGCCGGAACGCGGGCGCAAAAAAAGGCCGCCCCGTCGCACGGAGCGGCCCGGAAAACTCGCACAGCGGCCCGGATCAGCGAGGCGCGGGCGCCAGGGAACGGGCGATGAAGGCCAGGATGTCGTCGTACAGCGTGGGCGAGCTGTACGGGGTCAGCAACCGCGTGCGCACGGCGCCGACCAGGTTGCAGCTCACGGCCGAGGCCGTCTCGCGCGCGGGCAGGTCGCGGATGGAGCCGTCTTCGACGCCCCGGCTCACGCACTCCTCCAGCACGTCCAGCACGGCCTCGAACTTGTCCATCATCACCTGCCGGTCCTCGCGGGTGCGCACGTCGGAATACGGCGAGCAGCGGATGAGCACCAGGAAATGCTCCTCGGGATCCACGGAGAATGCCAGGTACGCCCAGCAGAAGCGCTGCACCGCGTCCAGCCCGTCGCTCGCGCCGTCCACGGCCTCGCGCAGCTTGGCCAGCATCCGGTCCAGCACGTCCAGCCCGGCGATGAGGAACAGCTTCTCCTTGTTGCCGAAATGGTGCGTCAGCAGCCCAAGGGCCACGCCTGCGCGCTCGGAGATCAGCTTGAACGTGGTCCCGTTGTAGCCGTGCTCGCCGAACAGCTCCTTGGCCGCCAGCAGCAGCGAATCCTTCTTGGTCATCTCGCCCATCCTTTGCACCCCCTCCTGTCCCGAACGCAGCGGGTGCGTGTTTACTAAATCCGAATTGAGCACGCAGTCAACGTCCGGCCCCCCAGCCGGGCGCCCGGCCGCCTCCCCGCATCGCGGCCGTACCAAAAGGGAGGCCCCCATAAAGGGGGCCAGGGAGTGGGGAGTATCGTCGGATGACCGCCCGCAGGCGGCTTGATCCCATTGGGTCCATCGGGCTGGTCCGGAGCGGCCCGCGCCCCGGGCGGAACCGCTCCGCCCGGGAACGCGAACCTTCCCTTTCCATCGATATCTGTGCCGTCTGGCCGGAAATTTGCTTTTCGTTCACACTTCCCGCCCGGCCTGACGACGTGGCCCGATAGCGTCCTGTTTGATTGTTCAAACAGCTTGTGATTCACCTCTACCCCCGCCCCGAAAGGCTGTCAACCCGAGGGCCGGGAAAATGCAAAAAAAATTAGTCCGGCGGCTGAGGGGACGCACGCGCGGCGACGCGGCGACGTGCCTGCGCCCGGGAAGCCCCGGCCCGCCTGAGCCGACGGGCCCAGCAATCTCCGAAGACACTTCCCACGGCCCGCGCGACGTGCTATGAAGAAACTGTGAACTCCCATCCCTGGAGGTACAGGATGCTTGCCCCAGAACGCAGAACCATCACCGAACGCCGTGACGACGAACGTCGCGACGGCACGGAACGCCGCGAGGACCACCGCCGCATGGGCGAACGGCGCGGCGCATTTCAGGACCGACGCTCCCTCGACTATAAATTGGGCGAAATGGAACGCCGCCTGCGCGGCGAACGACGCTCCGGCCTGGACCGGCGCATCGTCAGCGACCAGCGCGCCCAGGAACGCCGCGTCGAGGAACGCCGCGCAGGAGACGACCGCCGACGGGTCTGAGCCCCGGCGCGTACGCCGCAACACACAACGAAAACGTCCGGCCCGCACGCTGCGGACCGGACGTCTTCTTTTCTCCAACGCCCCGCCGACCTTTCGCCGACGGGCCCCGGGCCCCTAGAACTCCAGGTGCCGGGGCGTGCGCGGGCAGGGGATCACGTCGCGGATGTTGGACACGCCCGTGAGCATCATGAGCAGCCGCTCAAAGCCCATGCCGAACCCGGCGTGGGGCACGCTGCCGAAACGGCGCAGCTCCAGGTACCACCAGTACTCGGCCTCGGGCAGCCCCAACTCGCGGATGCGCGCCGTGAGCACGTCCAGGCGCTCCTCGCGCTGGCTGCCGCCGATGATCTCGCCCACGCGCGGCACCAGCACGTCCATGGCCGCCACGGTCTTGCCGTCGTCGTTCTGGCGCATGTAGAAAGCTTTGATTTCCTTGGGATAGTCATACACGATCACCGGCCCGCCGAACTCCTGCTCCGTCAGGAACCGCTCGTGCTCCGTCTGCAGGTCCAGGCCCCAGGACACCGGATACTCGAAGCGGTCCGCGCCCTTCTTGGTCTTGGAATTCTTCAGCAGGATCTCGATGGCCTCGCCGTACGGCAGGCGCACGAACTGCTTGTCCACGATGCCGTCCAGCGTCGCGTTCAACTCCTTGTCCACCCAGGTGGAGAACAGCGCCATGTCCTCGGCGCAGTGCTCGCGCAGGTGCGAGACCATGTATTTAAGGAATGCCTCGCCCAGGTCCATGTCGTCCGACAGGTCCGCGAAGCTCATCTCCGGCTCGATCATCCAGAACTCCGCCGCGTGGCGCGGGGTGTTGGAGTTCTCCGCGCGGAAGGTCGGCCCGAAGGTGTACACGTCGCCCAGCGAACAGGCGAAGATCTCCGCCGCCAGCTGGCCGGAGACCGTCAACGCCGCCTCCTTGCCGAAAAAGTCGTCCTCCGCCCGCTGCACCTTGCCCAGGCCCGGGTCCAGCGTCGTCACGCGGAACATCTCGCCCGCGCCCTCGCAGTCCGAGCCCGTGATGATCGGGGCGTGCACGTAGGCAAAACCGCGTTCGCCGAAGAATTTATGCACGGCCTGCGCCGCCTCGCTGCGGATGCGGAACATCGCCCCGTACTTGTTGGTGCGCGGCC